>CAZNSL010000321.1:0-6664 GCA_964574975.1 uncultured Alcaligenaceae bacterium
TGATGATGCCGAACCGCAGGTCGCGCTCCAGTGGCAGCTCCGCCGGCGTCATGCTTGCGCTCCGACCTGCACGCCCCTCCTGCAGTACGACATCACCCGACCTCCGTCGCGCGGGCTGCTTCCTGACCTGCTCGACAAACTCGCAACGCTTCCGATAGTGTACGCACGTTTCGTATTTGACATCAGTCTCCCCCCAATGCGAGCGGATCTGAGAATGACTGTTGAGATCGCACCTCCATCAGTCGATGCTCGTGCCCCAAAGGAGGCATGGTCAGGGCTGGCTGGTGTACATGTCGAGGTACGCGCCGGAAGGACGCTCTGACTTCGCCCGGGCCTGCGGAGAGACGGGCCCGCGCTTCGTCGATGGCTCGCACGCGGACTTCCGGGCACCTACGACGCTCGCCTCGTGTCTCGCAGGAGGACGCCTGCGCCCGGAGGGTTTCCCCGTTTCGGCAAGGCGGCGTTCGACGCCGGAAAATGTGACGCCGCACCGCCCGATCCGCGCCGGAGACCGGGCGCAAGCACGGTGCACGACATCGACCAGAAGACGATTCGCTCGGGGACGATGATCTATCTCATGCACCGCATGGAGTTCACCAACCAGCGAAGCGAGCTGGCTTCGGTCGTCGACTGGCGAATGGTGGTGCGGCCGTAGGAGCAGATCATGCCATGGTGCACGGCCTGGGCGCCGCACCGTGCCCCCGCCACGACCTGACGACGACCGAGCCACGCCGGACGCGGCGAGAGCACGGCGCTCCGCCGGCGTCTCTTCCCGCAGCAGCCGAGGGTTGTTATGCGGAGCGAAGCGAGGATCTCGACCACCCGGACGACGCGCGTCGCGCTCGCCGCGTCGCTCGCCGTGCTCGCCCTCGGTGCAAGCGCCGTCCGCGCCGAGGTCGCGATCGGCGTCGCCGGCGGCGCGTTCGTGCCGACCTCCGATCTCGCACTACCCGACCAGAATCTGGGAGTCGCGCTCGGATCGACCTACGCCGTCACGGCGGGCTGGCTATCGTCGCCGCGGCTCGCTCTCGAGGCCCGCTGGCAACAGGTTTTCGGTACGCTCGACCTCGACGACCCGCGCGCCACCGGCAGCGCGCTCGACGTCGATGCGCTCACCACCGGCGCGCGCTATGCCCTGCGCGACCCCGCAGCGACGCTCGTTCCCTGGCTCGCGGGTCACGTCGGCTGGTACCACGCGAGCGGCCACACGACGCGCGAGCAACTCGGCGCGCGCGCGGGTGAGCAGACGGTCACCAGGCGCGGCGACACGATCGGCTTCAACGTCGCGGCCAGGGTCTCGGTCGCCCTCGGCCACGGCGTCTCGATCGAGGTCGAGGCGCGCTACCACTACACCTCGGAGCTCCACTTCGTGACGCCGCTCGTCGGCTTGACGCTGGACATCCTGCCCTGACCCGCGGCGGGTGCTTTCACGGTGGGTTCACGAGATCGACTCCGCACCATTCGCTTGCTCGTGCATCTTCTCCGATCGTGATCCGCATTGGTCACGGACTCAACGTCATCATCCGCCGGCACACCCGATACCCGGTCTCCACGAGGCGCTCGGCGGCGAGCCCCCGCGAACCAAGACTTGCCCGAGTTCGGGTCGCCACTCACGAGGACGTTCTGCCTATACTCGGCCGTCAAGACTGCCGGCGTTCCATCGTCGCGCTGCCGAAGTCGATGGCGAGCCGCCTCGGTGTGGGCATCTTGCCGTCTCGTTTGAGAAGCTCGGAGACCCAAGCCACCACGCCCGCGGCTCCCGGCTGGCGCAAGCGATCATCGGCGGCGGCGGCGACGGCCGGAACCGAACCTCGAGCCGCCACGGCGAGCTCTGCCCGGGGCAACGAGCGGCAGGGCATTCTCCGCGTCGCCGAACGCGACGCGGTTGCGCGGCGACCGGCCGAGTTCGTCCAGTGCCCGCCGCGTCCCGGCGGCCTTGTTGATACCCGACGGCAGCCGCCGCGCGATCGAATAGGAGCTGCAGATCGACGCCGGTCTCGCGGACCGGCCGGATTGGCTCCGGCACGTGGGTGTCCCAGGTCGCCACGACGACCGCGCCCGCGTGGAAGGGAGCACTTGCGGCGCGCAGCCGGCCGAGGAATCCATCGCTGGGCGAAGCGCCGAGGACGATCGTGCGGTCGCTCTCTGGGTGCCACACGACCGCGCCGCTTTCCGCGACGACCGCTTCGAAGGCCGCGAAGTCGACGACCGCGACCCGCAGGTCGTCGAGGACGCGGCCGGTAACGAGGAGAGTGACGAGGCCCGCCTCGCGCACCGATTTAGCGCGGCTGCTACCTCCGGCGCCAGATGACCACCGGTCGCGCCGGTGCCGTCGTAGTCGCAGGCGATCGCACGACAGTCCATCACATCTTCAGAGCGATTTGCGGCGGACGGTGAGCACGGGGCAAGGTGCCGATGGGACGACGCGCTCCGCCGTGCTGCCCAAGAAGAGGCGGTTCGTCCCGGAGCGCCCGTGCGTTCCCATCGCAATCAGGTCGGCGCCGATCGAGCTCGCGTAGTCGAGGATTGCCTCCGCCGGCTCGCCTTCACACGTGACCGTGTCGATGGCGATGCCCGTCTGGCGCAGCTGCGCGGCCAGCTTCTCGATCAGACGTTTCACCGCGGCGTCTTTGGCGCCGATGGCGTCGCTCAGGACGGACGCCGGAAGATACATGGCCTCGGTCGGAACGTGATACGCGTGCAACAACACCATCCGGCGACCTCGGCCAACTCCGAGCATCCGTGTCGCTGCCTCCGCAGCGAGTGCTGCATCTTCCGAGAAGTCGGTAGGGACGAGCACGGTACGAACTGGTCGCGACGACCCGGCGTCCGTCGGGTGGACAGTGAGAACGGGGCAGTGCGCTGTCCGTACCAGGCGGGCGGCAGTGCTTCCGAGCAGCAGCTTCTTCAAGCCCGTGCGACCGCGGGTTCCGGCTACGATCAGATCCGCTTCTCGTTGCTCTGCCGTAGCGATCACGACGTCGGACGCGACCCCGAATCCGAGCTCACTGTACACCGTGACCGCGCTTCTTCGCGCCTTCTCCGCTTCACCCTCGAGCTCACGTTGGAGGCCCTCCCGGATCTCGTCGCGGTACTCGTGCGGCCACTGCACGAACTCGGGCGCGCTCGGCGGTTCGCGCGTCGACGCGTGAACGAGAACGAGTGCGGCGTGGTGCTGTCGTGCAAGCTGCTCCGCCCAGCTGAGCGCGACGCCCGCATTCGCTGAGAAGTCGGTCGCCACGACGATCGTCCGCAGCATCGCTGGTGGGCTCATCGCTTCGTTTTCCTTGCGAGACTCGCTTCGGCCGCCGCGATCGCGACGTCGGGGTTGAGCGAGATCGAGTCGGTGCCTTCCCGGACGAGGCACTCGGCGAACTCCGGGGAGTCGGACGGCGCCTGCCCGCAGATGCCGGGCTTGTCACGCCGCTTTGCGGCGGCGATCGCCTCGTGGATCATGCGCCGAACCGCGTCGCTGCGCTCGTCAAACAGGTGGGCGACGGTCCCGGAGTCCCGGTCGATGCCGAGCGCGACCTGGGTCAAGTCGTTCGAGCCAGTGGAGTAGCCGTCGAAGACGTGAAGGAACGAGTCGGCGAGAAGGACGTTCGACGGCACCTCGCACATCGCCCATGCCTCCAGTCCGGCGTGCCCCTGCTGGAGGCCGTGCTCCGCGATCACGGCGATCACGCGTGTCGCTTCGTCAACGGTTCGGTAGAAGGGGATCATCACCTTTACGTTTCTGATTCCCATCTCCTCGCGCACGAGCGCCGCGCACTCCAGCACGAAGCCCTCGGCGTAGCGGGGGCGCATAGTAGCGCGCCGCGCCGCGGAAGGCGAGCATCGCGTTCTCCTCCACGGGCTCGAACTCGCGCCCCCAACAAGCCGCGCGTACTCGTTCGTCTTACGGTCGCTCGTGCAGACGATGAAGGGCTTCGGGAAGAACGCCGCCGCGATGCGGGCGATTCCCTCGGACCACCGGCGCACGACGAACTCCCGCGGCGCTTCCTCACCGATTCCCCGCCCGATCTCCTTCACGGCCTGGTCATCGGGGATGTCCCGGAGCCTGTTGATTTGACGAGTTGGGAACTAGCGGTTCCATCCGCTGCCCGCCGAAGGCACCGGTGGTCGCCAAACCAAAAACGAAAGGAACGCCGTGAAGGACTCTGCGGGCAAGTCGACCGCTCTTCGAGCCCCCCGTCGTATCCGTCCAGAGCCCGTTACCGCTCCTCGAGTCCCTGCACGAAGTCCCGGGATCACTTCGCGCTGTTGTCGACACCGGACGTTAGGTTCTTCGGGCGATGATGGAGCAGGACCGCGTCGCCTTGTGTGGCCCGAAGGGCAAGCGTCTCCCCGAGCGTGCCGCCGTGCGAGCCGGCAGCCTCCCGAGCGAGGTGCCGCCCGGTAGCCAGCGGATCGCGATGCGCCGGCTCCGTGCCCGCGGCGCCGACGGCGAGACTCGTCCTGCCGAGCTTCGCGTTTCCAGCCGATCGCGCCCCGCCCGACCGCCGAACGTGGCGCGATCCGGCGCCGCGTCTCGACGCGCGGCTACCGCGACGTCGTCGACCCGCTGCCTGCGCCACATGTCGGGTGGACGATCTCGAAGAGCGGCGGCTCTCGAGTGCTTCGTCTCGCTCTCGACCGAGCGGCTGCGCGAGCCCGCCGAGCACCCGATCGGCGATCTCGGCAGCCGGCCGTGCGAATCGACGGCATCGTGTTGTGGTTCGAGGGCATCTCCTTGCCGAGCGAGATTTGGCTCGCGGAGGTCGATTTCGCCGCTGCACCGCGTGCGTGCAGCAGACCGCAGGAGGAGCGGACCTGCACGCCGCCGCCGCTGCCCACACGCGGCTCGACCTTCGATGTGAGCGGCGAGCACCTGCTCACGCTGTCCCGGTGTTCTGGCCGGCCGAGGTCGTGCAGTTGGACGCCACCGCGAGCATCGCGGACGAAGCGCTGACGCTCGTCCTGAAGCTCGTCGACCGCGATACGCAGCAGCCGGTCGGCGATCGATGGCTGGCGCCGCCGACGCCACTCGATCAGGGCGGCCGCTCCAGGGCGATGTTCGGTAGACAGAGGGTTCGGCTGCGGTCGTTCCCACCGCTCGGCGATCCATTGCTCGAGGTACGTGAGTTTGTGCTGGACGGGCAAACGACGCCCGCGACGTCCTTCTGCGGCAACGTGCTGGGCTACGCGCGGGTGTTCGGCGAGAGGGTGTCGGACAGGTGCGGCTCGAGGAGTCGACGTATAGCGCGTCCGCGTTCGTCGCTGGAGAGAGCCTGACGCCGCTGGTCCGCTGCGACGGCTGAGCGCCGCCGTCACGCTCGCCTCGAAACGCTCACCGCGACATCACCCAGTCGCCCGCCGAAGCGCAGGCTCCCGTGTGCAGCTCGTAGGTACCGGCCATCTGGTCGTCGTTCATCGTGCCAATCAGATCCGCCTCTTCGCCTCCGCTGAACAGCACGTGCATGGCCACGCTCGAGCCGGACACGGAGCCAGTGACCGTCCCTGCGCTCACGCAGGGCGACTCCATGACGGACATCGTGCCGCTGATAGAGCTTCCCGCCTGGGTAAGATTGACGCTCACGGTGCCGACGACCATACCGCCCAAGGTCCAGCTTCCGCTCCACGTGCCGGTGATGGCGGCCGCGGTCTGCGTCGGTATCGGCGAGGGGCTCGGTGTAGGACCCAGTGTAGGAGAGGGGCCGCAATACGTCGACGGATTGAATCCCCGGACGAGGGTGCTGATCGTCTCGCCCGCGGCGACGAAGTTGTAGCAGGGGGGTAATCCGGGCGCCCTCGCGGTGATCGCCTGGATCTTCGCCGTGTACTTCGGCAAGACGCCCTTCGCGGCGTCATGGAGACAGACATCGACGCCCGTCGCCTTGCCCTGAGCGTGGTTCGCAGCCCCTTTGGCGAAGCACTTCTCCACCGACGTGAGGAGCTTTGCGGCCTCAAGGTTCGCCCTTTGGACGTTTTTCAGCACCGCGGGGTCCGGCGGCACGAAGCCGCCGCCGAACTCGGTGGGCAGCACCCCGCTCACGTACGTCCCCGCCCAGGCGACGGCCCACGGCCCGGCGATCGAGGCAGTCACGGCCATCACAAACAGAATTCCCACCGTCCGAAGAGATTTTCCGTGCATCGGCTTCGCTCCCTGGATGGCTGTCGTTCCGGGCGCCGTGGGTCGTGTAGCCCAGCGCGCAGCGTCGTCCGAGCCGTCGGACGCTACCAAAATCGCGTCGACCGAGGCAAGTCCGTCTTCACGTCCAATATGAAATGAACCGTAACGTACTCCACGTGGACGACGCCGGTGAGGATGTCCGGGAGCGTGTTGATTTGACGAGGTGAAGAAGTGGCGGCTCCATCCGCTGTCCCCCGAAGGGACGGTGGTCGCCAAACAAAACAAACGAAAGGAACGGGGATGTCCCGTACGCTGTTGATCTTCGCGTTATCGAAGCGGCGGTCTCGCGGGTTGACGGTTCCTACGCGGCCTTCTGCTGACGGTCAAGAGTGTTGTGCTTGATGGCGCGATCGAGGGCGGCGTTCAGCTTGGCCATGTCGGCGTGACCGCGCACGCGGCCGTGTCCCGTGCGCTCGGCCGTGCGCTGGCTCCCGCCATCGCCCGACCTGTCGCGCGGGCGCTTCTCGGACGACGCACCGAAGAGCTCGCGGT
>CAZNSL010000322.1:0-6663 GCA_964574975.1 uncultured Alcaligenaceae bacterium
TCGCCCGGGGGGGAGGGCGGACGAGCTCGCTGGGGATCTGGTCTGGTACTTCGCTTACGGGTCGAACATGCAGGCGGCGACGATTGCCGGGCGGCGTGGGATTCGCTGGCGCCGCGCGGTCGCGGCGCGGATCACGGGCTGGGAGCTGGTCATCGACAAGCCATCGCTCTTGGGCCTGGCGGAGGGGTTTGCCAACGTCGTCCCAGCCCATGCGGCGATCACCTACGGAGTGGCCTACGAGATCGCGCCGGCCGACCTCGAACACGTCGAGCTCACCGAGGGCGTCAAGCTCGGCAACTACAGCCGCGCGAGCGTTCACGCCGAGATCCTCGCGCCGGGCACGAACGCCGTCGATCTCGTCGCCGCCTACACCTTGACCTCGGAACTGCGCCGGCCGGACCTGAAGCCCTCGACACGCTACATGGACCTTTTGCTGGAAGGGGCCCGCAGCCACGGCCTGCCTGGCGAATGGCTCGACCACCTCGCCGCCTTCCCCACCTGCGTCGAGGACGCCGACTCCCTGGCCATGCGCGCCCAGCTCGACACCCTGCTCCGCCAGATGCGCCCAGGTCGCTCGGGCAGCGGCTCCTGAACAACCGGCACGGCATACATTGCGCGGCGACCCAGGAGACGCGACAACATCCTGCCATGGCCCTCGAAGACGCCAACCGCCGCCTGATCGAGCAGTTCTGGCAGGACCTCTACCGCCGCGATCTGGACAAGGTGGGGTCGTACTTCGCCCCCGATGGCCACTACCGTGACGTCCCCGCACCGGATCCAGGCGCCTTCGGCCCCGAGCAAGTGACCGCTCGACTGCGGCTGGGACTGCTGCCGATCGAGGGCCACGCCCACCACATCCGGAACCTCGTCGCCCAGGGCGATGTCGTGATGACCGAACACGACGAGGAATGGCGCTGGCACACCGGCGAGAGCGTCGTCTTGCCCTTCGTCTCGGTGCACGAGATCCACGACGGCAAGATCACCCGTTGGTGGGACTATTGGGACATGCCGACGCTGATGAACGCGGCGCCGGCATGGTGGATCGAGTACATCATGTCGGGCGGTACCGCGCCGATCCCCGGGCGCACGGAGGATTCCCAGTGAAGCTACCCGAATATTCTTCGTATGACGGCCTGGGTCTGGCGCGGCTGGTCGCGCGCGGCGAGGTCACCCCGCTCGAGCTCGTCGACGCCGCCATCGAGCGCATCGAGGCGCTGAACCCCCGACTGAATGCCGTCGTCCACCGAGCCTTCGACGAAGCACGCGACAGCGCGCGCGGGCCGCTGCCCGCGGCGCCCTTCGCAGGCGTCCCGTTCCTGATCAAGGACCTCGGCCAGTCGGTCGCCGGCTGGCCGCGAACCAGCGGGAGCCGCTTCCTGAAGGACGAGGTCACCCCCACCGACAGCGAGCTGGTGCGGCGCTTCCGTGCCGCGGGACTGCTGCTGCTCGGCAAGACCAACACCCCCGAGTACGGCATCACCGGCACCACGGAATCCCGCCTGCTCGGCCCCTGCCGCACACCGTGGGATCCGGAACACATCTCTGGCGGGTCCAGCGGCGGGGCTGCGGCCGCCGTCGCCAGCGGCATGGTTCCGGTGGCGCATGCCAGCGATGGCCTCGGCTCGATCCGCATCCCCGCGGCGTGCTGTGGCCTGTTCGGCCTCAAGATCACACGCGACCGCAACCCCGCCTTCCCGATCGACGTCGATCGCGTCATCGGCTTCAATGTCGACCACGTCGTCTCTCGCAGCGTGCGCGACAGCGCTGCGATGCTCGACTTGACGGGCTACCCGGAAGCAGCATCCCCGTATGCCGCGCCAGCCAAGACGCGGCCCTACCTCGTCGAGGTGGGCGCGCCGCCGGGCAAGCTGCGCATCGCCTTCTCTACGGAGCTGGCCAGCGGTGCGACGGTCGATCCAGAGATCCGTGCCAAGATCGAGGAGACCGCGAAGCTGCTCGCCAGTCTCGGCCACGAGGTTTTCGAGCGCGACCTGGCGATCGACTGGCGCCGGCTGTACGGCGCGCAGCGCTCCCTATCGACTGCAAATTTTGCGGCTCAGATGCGCGAGGTCATCCTCGCACGCGGCCGCGAGCCCGAGCAGGACGAGCTCGAGCCCAACACCTGGGCCGCGCTCCTCATCGGGCGCTCGGTGAGCGGCGAGGACACGATGCGCGGCTTCCGCACCCTGCGCGCCATGGGCCGGGAGATCCTGAGCTTCTTCGAAGACGTCGACGTCCTGATGACGCCGATGCGTGCGGGCCCGCTTCCCCGGATCGGTGAGCTGGGCCCGGACCAGGATCCGCGCGACCTCAACCGCAAGCAGGCCCGCGCCCTGCCCTTCACTCCGCCATTCAACTTCACCGGGCAGCCGGCGATGTCCGTTCCGCTGCACCACACCGCGGACGGCCTACCTCTCGGGATCCAGTTCGCCGGCCGCTACGGCGACGAGGCGACGCTGTTCCGGCTCGCCGCGCAGCTCGAGCGCGCCCTGCCGTGGGCGGAGCGCACCCCGGCCATCCACGCGTGACGGTGGACGACCCGCAGCGCGACGACAGCGCCGGTGAGCCCGCGACGGCGGCCGCGCTGGAGCGTCGGCGGCGGCGCCGCGAGCGCCGAGCGCAACGGCGCAACCACCCCTGGTTCCGCGTCTATCGCCGGCACGTACGGCCGCTGTTCTCGAAGCGCCTCTCGGCGCTGTCGCGCCTCGTCATGCCCGCCCTCTATCAGGGCTACTCGTGGCTGGTGTGGCGCACGAGCCGCCTCGAGGGCGCCCGAGAGTTCGTGCGCATCGTCGATGTCGCTCGGGACCGCGATGGCTGTGTCGGGCTCCTCTGGCACGAGGAGGTCTTCACCGTCGCCTACGCTTACCCGGCGCTCGGCATCCACCCGCACACCCTGGCAAGCGTCGGTGAGGCCGGCGAGATGATCGCTCGCATGCTCTTGCGCAACGGCTTCGTGGTCTTCCGCGGCGGTTCCACCACCGGGCGCTCACGCCGGCGCGAGGGAATCCTCGATGCGATGATCGACCACATGCGCACGACCCCCCAGGTCATTTATGGCCTGACGGTCGACGGCTCGAAGGGCCCACCATACCGCATGAAGAGCGGCGGCATCATCATCGCCAGAGAGTGCGGCAAGCCACTGATGCTCGCGCGCACCTGGTACAAGCGCATGATTCGCCTGCCCACCTGGGATCGCATGGCGATCCCCCTACCCTTCAACGTCATCTCCTATTCGCTGCGCGGGCCCTTTGAGGTTCCCGCCGAGGCGAGTACGCCCGAGGGCCTCGAACGCTTTCGCCGCAAGCTCGAAGCCGAGCTGATCGAGCTCGCGGCCGAGAGCTACGCGAACTTCGGCCAGAAGAGACCCACGAAGCTGGTGCCCGACTCTCCTGTCCCCAGCGCGACAGTGCGCCTCGACCGCGGGGCCGCAGCGCACCTCGGCACAGCCGCGGACGCGCGGACCGATCCTTCCCCGGCGGCTTGACCAGGGACAGCCTTCGGGGAACCCGTTCGATGGCCGCACCGATGCCCGCCCCGGAGCTGGAGCTCGCTCTCAGCGAGCTGGAGTTTCTCGTCCGCGGCCAGGTGCCGCTCTCGCCAGAGGCTCGCCAACGCTGCTCTCGACACCTGCAGCGGCTGCGCGCTGCCTGGCGAGCAAGCCCCGACGAATTTCCCAGGGAGCGCATCGAGATGCTGCGCAACGCCGCCGCGCTCCTCGCCGACGACGGCGCACCCGGCCCACGGCGCGAAGGCGCGTCGACGGAACTCGAACCCGACGCAGCACCGGCACCCAGCGCCGCGATGATCGAGAGTGCACGGCAGGTCTTGCGCACGGCCTTCGGCTACCCCTCTTTCCGGCCAGGACAGGAAGAGATCGTCGCTGCCGTGCTCGCCGGACGCGACTGCATCGGCGTCATGCCCACCGGTGCCGGCAAGTCGATCACGTTCCAGGTGCCAGCCCGGGTCCTCGGCGGCACAACGTTGGTGATCTCACCCCTGATCGCACTGATGAAGGACCAGGTCGACGGTCTCGAGCAGGTCGGCATCCGGGCCACTGCGCTGAACTCGAGCCTGGAGCCAGACGAGCGCCGCCGGCGCATCGAGGGGCTCCGCAGCGGCGCCTTCGAGCTGGTCTATGCCGCCCCCGAGGGCATCGAAGCGTCTCTCGGTGGCGTACTCGCCGGCGTGGACCTACGCCTGGTCGCCGTCGACGAAGCCCATTGCATCAGCCAGTGGGGGCACGACTTCCGGCCCGCGTATCGCAACCTGGCCGGCCTCAAACAGCGCTTCGGCTCCGTTCCCATCCTTGCATTGACGGCGACGGCGACGCCGGAGGTCACCCGCGACATCGAGACCCAGCTCGGCATGCGCGCGCCGCTCTCGATCCGCGGCTCGTTCGTTCGCACCAACCTGCGGATTCACGCCTACAAGAAGGGCGAGCTCGATCTGCGGCGCTCGATGCTACGCCTCTTGCGCGCCCATGCCGGTGAGAGTGCCATCGTCTATTGCCTGGCGCGCAGTGCCGTGGAGTCGACGGCCGAGTTCCTGCAACGCAACGGCGTCCCGGCGCTCGCCTATCACGCCGGAATGGACCCGGCGCGGCGCAGCGAGGTGCAGGACGCCTTCCGCACCGATCGCGCCGACGTGGTCGTCGCCACGGTCGCGTTCGGCATGGGCATCGACAAGCCCGACGTCCGTCTCATCATCCACCGCGACATGCCGCGCTCGGTCGAAGCCTACATGCAGGAGATCGGCCGTGCCGGCCGCGACGGCCTGCCCAGCGACTGCGTCCTGTTCTACTCGTGGGCCGACGTGCTCTCCGCCGACCGGTTGAACGACGAGGTCGCCGACGAGATCCGTGCGCTGCGCGCCCAGCAGGTGCGCGACATGTTCCGCCTGGCCGACGCTCGGGTCTGCCGCCACCGCAGTCTGGTGCGCCATTTCGGCGAGGCCACCCCCGCCTGCGCGACCGCATGCGACGTCTGCCTGGGAGCAGATCTGCTCGCGAGCCTGCCCGAGCCACGGCCGTCGCGAGGCCGCGGACGCGACCGCACCAAGGGTGGCGCCAAGCCGGGCGGCCGAGAAGCGATGCCGACACCGCCACACGACGTCCGCGATGTCGGCCTCGGCGCCACCGATTCCAGCGCCGACGCCTCGCTTTATCTGCGCTTGAAATCCCTGCGCAAGCGTCTCGCGGACGACCAGAACGTGCCCGCCTACGTGATCTTCGGCGACGTGAGCCTGCGAGCCATGGCGGAACGCCGCCCCACCACCGAGGACCAGCTGCTCGACGTACCCGGCGTCGGCGCCAAGAAGCTGACCCGCTACGGCGAGGCCTTCTTGCGCGTCTTGCGCGACGCGGGCTGAACCGCGCCGAGCGGATTCGGCTCCGGCGGCGGCGCGACCCCGGTCCAGCGCACGGACGCGTCGAGACAGGCCACCCGCGCCGCCGAAAGATCCGGCGCCGCACCGATCAGCGCGGCGCTGGCGAGGTCGCGCTGCACCAGCGTGGCCAGCCAGCAGTGCGTCACGGTCGTCGGGTGCACGGCATCCCAGAAGAAGGCCCGCGGTTCCTCGGGGCAGACCCTGTCCGGATCGCTCGTGCCGAGGTATCCGCCGCGGTAACAGCGGTCCTGGATCGGTAGCGACCCGTGCCGGTCGCGCAGCGCGTCGCTGCGCAAGCTGACGAGGTCCAGACCGTAGTCGAAGCGAGGAGCATGTCCGAGCGACTTCCAGGCCGCCGGGTCGAGTGATCGCGGCAGACGGCCCTCGAGGATGGACGCCACGCCGACGGCCGTGTCGAGGAACAGGATGGGAGTCCCGGGGTGCTCGGCACGCACCTGCGCCAGGGCCGCCGCCAGCTCGCGGTTGTGGCGCTTGGAAAGAGCCGTCAAGCGGCGCGACAGCAGCGCGCGACGCGCCGTTTCGTCGTGCACGCCGGCAGGCTCGTAGGTCTCGTTGTGCAGCACCCCAGGGGTGCGGCCGAGGTCGGGGAGACCGAGTACGACGAACCGTCGCCCGCCCGCAGCGTACAACCTCCGCACCATGTCGGCCGTGGCTCGTGTGGTCTCCTCCACGACTCGGAAGTAGCCGGATTCGCCCGCCGGGGAATCGAGCAACGACCCGATCTCGCCGCTCACGCCCTCCTTCATCAAGTAATCGTTGCCGCCGCTCCAGACGACGAAGAGAGTGTCGTTGGGGCTCTGCAGGGTTCCCCAGGTGAGATCACGCTGGACGTAGTCGGCAACGTAGCGATCGACGCTGCCGGTGAGGAAGTGCTGCGCGCCTTGTTGGACCGAGGCAATCACGCTGCTCGTCGGGACGTCGTCGTGGGCGACGGTGATCGCGCCGCCGAAGGAATGGTTCTGCACCGCGAGGTCGGCGGCCGCGCCGAGATACTCGGGCCAAACCGGTCCGTCGCTGAAGCGGCCGAGCCAGTAGGGCGTGGCCGGGAAGACATGGAGCCGCGCCTTCAGATTACCGGGGTCAGAGAGGCTGTCGCCGAACACCACTAGCCGGCGGATCGTGCTGCCGTCGGTCGACGGCGAAGCGTCCGATGGCGCGACCGGGAAGACGATCGGGACGTCGATCTCCTCCCCCGAGCGCGCCGCGGCCGCCAGGACGAGATCGCCCGGCAGGTCCGGGCGAAGGCGCGCGAGC
>CAZNSL010000323.1:0-6660 GCA_964574975.1 uncultured Alcaligenaceae bacterium
CGGCTTGATCCAGGTCTTCGAGCCGGGTGCCATGACGACCAAGTTCTTCCTCGATATCAGCGCCAATGTACGCTACAACGACGATACCAACGAGGAGGGCTTTCTCGGACTGGCGTTCCACCCAGACTACAAGACGAACGGCGAGTTCTACGTCTTCTACACCGACCGCCAGGCGAATCTGCAAAACGTCGTCAGCCGCTTCCGCGTCCGCAAGGACGACCCCACCCGTGCCGACCCGGCCAGCGAGGAAGAACTGCTGCGCGTGTCGCACAAGTACTGGAACCACGATGGCGGAACGGTGATCTTCGGGCCGGACCGGATGCTCTACGTTGCCCTCGGCGACGGTGGCGCTGCTAACGACCCGGACGACAACGGCCAGAACCTCAACGCGCTGCTCGGCAAAATCCTCCGCATCGACGTGAGCAAGCGCGGCGAAGCCACGCCATACGCGATCCCGGCCGACAACCCGTTCGTCGGCCGGACCAACGCGCGGCCTGAGGTTTGGGCGTGGGGGCTTCGTAACGTCTGGCGAATGGCGTTCGACCGACCGACCGGCAAGCTGTGGGCGGCCGACGTGGGGCAGAACCTCTTCGAGGAGGTAAACGTCATCGAGAAGGGCGGCAACTACGGCTGGAATCGCCGCGAGTCGCTGCACCCGTTTGGCCCGAAGGCGAGCGGCCCGGACCCGCAATACATCGACCCGCTGTGGGAGTACCACCACGACATCGGCAAGTCGATCACTGGCGGCTTCGTCTACCGCGGCAAGTCCCTGCCGGAACTCGATGGGTATTACCTGTACGCCGACTACGTCAGCGGCCGCATTTGGGCGCTCAAGTACGACGAGGCGGCCAAGCGGGTCGTGGCCAACCGGCCGATTTCGGACAAGTCGCTGCCGATCATGTCGTTCGGCGAGGACGCCGACGGCGAGGCCTACCTGCTGACGTACTCGTCCAACGGCCAGGGCGTCCACAAGCTCGTGCGCGAGAAGTGACGTGGCGATTGATCCCGACGCGCCAGCGAGGGACGGAAACCCTCGCTGGCGCGTCGGGCTCAATCACGGGTGATTAATCCAGGTCTTCGGGGTCCGAGGTATCGAACCAGTTGAAGCGCCACGTGTTCGCCGTACCGGCGGTGCCGTCGCCCGACGAGGCATCGGACAGATCGAAGTTGTCGTTGCCGAACGCCACATTGAACATCATGCGGTTGTGATCGGTGTCCTCGGCCAGGTGGATGCCGTCCCGGCCGTTGTCGAGGGCCGCGTTTAGAGTGACCCGATTCCCACTGGCGTTCTCCAAGGCGATGCCGTCCTGGCCGTTGCCGGTCGCCAGGTTGCCGACGACCTCATTGTCGTCGGAGTTGAACAGATCGATACCGTTGAGGACATTATCGAACGCCCGGTTGAGCGCAACCTTCACCTCGCGGGCCGTGTCCAGTTCGATGCCGTAGTCGTTCTCGAACGCGAAGTTGGCGGCGACGTTCACGCCGCGGGTGTTGTAGACGAGGATGCCGGTGCCCGCGAAATCCGGGCCAGTGTACGCGTTGCCGCTGACGCGGTTGCCGACGACGTTGCCGCGGGCAAAGTCCGAGACCTGGATGCCGTTCTGGGCGATGACATCGGTGGGACCGGCCCCCTCCACGCGATTATGGAGGATATCGGCGCGCGAGCCTACGCCGATGACGACGATGCCGCCCTTCTGGTAGTCCGAAACGGTGTTGCCGAAGGCTCGGCCGCGGCCGGTCTCCTGGTTGGCGTTGGTCAGCCGGCCGAACTGGATGCCGACACCCTCCTGCCGGCCGGTCAGCACGGCGTCACGGATGGCGACGATGTCGTTTTCGATCACGTCCGCCGAGCCGTTGCTATCGACCAGGACGCCGTAGTCCGGGCCGATCACGGCCGTGACCAACGGGCCGCCGATGCGGAACCCGCGGATGGTGAACCGCTCCGCCCCCTCCACGTGAACGATGGCCCGGGCGGGGGTAGCGAACTCGCCCGGCGGCAGGATTTCGGGACGGCCCGCGCTGGTGTTGGAGCGCGCCGCGACCAGGCTGAGGCGGTCCAACCCGTGGGGGATGACCACCGATTCGCGGTAGCTGCCGGCGTAGACCAAAATGCGGTCGCCGTCCGAGGCGGCATTGACGGCGTCCATGATGGTGGTGAACTGCGCGTCGGGATTTTGCATGCGGTCGTCGTCAACCGTCAGGTTGATAAGCGCCGTGGGCGTGGTTCGGTCTTCCAGGTGCTGTAGGCGCAGCCGGGCGGGTCGTCGGTGGGTCGTGCGGGCGAACCGGGGGAGAATCGCGGAGAGCATCATGAGTCCGGTCCTCGTAGAAAATGTCGGGCGAATGATCGAGCATCCGAGTGCCGCGGACGTTGGCGGCAAACGTCGTACCGCACGCGGCCGGCTCGGGAGGGAGATGACGGGATCGAGCCAGGGGTGATTGTTGTCGGCAGCTCGGCCGACGGCAAGGGAAATGTCGATGACGTTCAACCGACCTGTCGCCGGGGCGGTTCGCCCGCTACCGTAGGTGTGTCGTCCGTAGGAGATCGTTCGTGACGTTGCGCTGTGTCCTGGATGGACTGCTGCTGCCCGCCGAGGTGTACCGCGGCGGGCCGGTCGTTGCCCGCGACGGCGACGAGGCGTTCGGCCTCGAAGCCGTCGAAGCGATCTACTACGAGGTCGTTGCCGCGACGCCGGAGGAACTGACGGAGGTCCGACCGCGCTACCGAATGCTTAAGGTCGCGTCGGACTTCCGGCAGGTCGCGTGAGGTCGGCACCGTGAGCGAAGCCCCAACCGGCCGCCGGTTCTTGACTGCCCGCTGGACGAACCTCGTCCTGGCCAACTTCCCGGTTTCGGACGAACTGGCCACCCCGCTCCTGCCGCCCGGCACCGTCCTCGACCGGTTCGAGGGCAGTGCCTACGTGAGCCTGGTTGCGTTCGAGTTCTTCGACACTCGCGTTCTCGGCTGCGCGTGGCCCGGCTACCGCAACTTCCTGGAATGGAACCTGCGCGTCTACGCGCAATGGGACGGCCGTCGCGGCGTCGTCTTCGTGCGCGAGTTCGTGCCACCGCGCCTGGTCGCATGGGCCGCCCGCAATCTCTACAACGAGCCGTACCTCGCCGCTCCGATGTCGCACGACGTGGCGCTCGGGCACGGCCTGCACACGGCCGAATATCGGCTCTCGTTCGGCGGCCGGGAACATCGGATGCGCGCGTCCGGCGACGCGACACCCATCGTTCCGGTCGAGTCGTCCGCGGAGCATTTCTTCAAGGAACAGGCGTGGGGCTACGGCCGCACCCGCCGCGGCACGACGCTGACCTACCGCGTGCATCACCCGGCGTGGACCGTTTATCCGGTGCGCGACTTCGACATGAACGTCGATTGGGCCGTGTTGTACGGTGAGCCATGGCGCGCGATGAACGGGCGGCCGCCGGCTTCGGTCGCTCTGTGCGCGGGTTCGATGGTGGCGGTTTATCCCTACGGGACCATCGTGACCTAGCTGCGACGCAGCGTTGGACAAGTTCGCGACACACTACCGACCGCCGCTATGATGGCCAGCGGTAATCACATTCCCGGAAGGGCCGCCGCCCGACTTCGTTGTCACGACCGAAGGCGCTTCGTACCGTCCGTTCGGAGACGAACATGCACACCCGCACCCTCCTCGCCACGGCAACGGCCCTGGTGCTAACGTCCGCCATCAATGCCGACCCCGTCACCGCCGCCAAGGCCCGCGACATCCTCGTGCGCAACTGCGCTCAGTGCCACATCAAGGATTCCGACGGCGGCATCGACTACATGAACGACCTCGTCAAACTGGTCAAGGAAGGCAAGGTCACACCGGGCGACCCGACCAAGTCGAAAGTCCTCGTCCGCATGACCAGCGAGAAAAAGCCGATGCCGCCGACCGGCGAGTCGCCGCGGCCCAACAAGGACGAGATCGACGTGCTGACCCGCTGGATCAAGGAGGGGGCCGAACCGCCGCCTATTGATGTGCCAGTGGCTGCCACTCGCAGGCCGGTCAGCTTGGAGCAGACCTATGCCGGTATCCGCAACTATCTGAACACTCTCTACCCGGAACATTACCAGTACCAGCGTTTCATCTCGCTGGCACACCTACACAACGACCTTCAGGGCGTGAAGGACGACGACCTGCGTCTGACCCGGGCGGCCGTCGCCAAGACGATCAACAGCTTGAGTTGGAAGCGGCGCATCCTGGTGCCACAGGCCGTCGCCGGCACCGAGGAGACGCTTCTGGCCATCGACCTGCGCGACATCGACTGGGACGTCCACGGCTTGTGGCGTGTGTTGCTCAGCCGCTACCCCTACGGCCTGACGCACGAGCGTTACCCCGTCAACCCAACGCTCAACCGCCTAGCCGACGAGGTCTACCACATGTGCGGTACGACGATTCCCGTCGTGCGAGCCGACTGGTTCGTCTCCCGAGCCACGCAGCCACCCTGGTAGCACGACCTGCTCGGCCTGCCGGAGTACGCTGGCGAACTGGAAAAGAAGTTGCTCGGGGCCACCGTGCGCGGCAACTTCGCCCGAGACAAGATTCTCCGCTCCGGCTGGGCGCGCAGCGGTGTGTCGAGCCAGAACCGCATGGTCGAGCGGCACGAGGGCATCTACGGCGCGTACTGGAAGAGCTACGACTTCAAGGATGAGAAGGGCCTCGGCAACTTGAAGAACTACCCACTTGGGCCGCAGTCGTTCTACACCGGGCTGCCGAAGGGTCATTCGCTGGGCCGCTACGCCCGCTTCGCCTTCAAGCACGACGGCGGCGAGATCATCTTCAACCTGCCCAACGGGCTGCAAGGCTACATGCTCGTGGACGGCAAGGACAAGCGGATCGACATCGGCCCGGCCGATGTCGTCAAGGACAAGCAGGAGTGGGCCGGTAAGGGCACGCAGATCATCAACGGATTGTCGTGCATGGCCTGTCACTCCGAGGGCACGATCAAACACCCGACCGGCGACGAGGTCGCCAACGCCCTGGCTCTCGGCGGCGAAGCAATGGAGAAGGTTCGCCGCATCTACCGGCCGAAGGTCGAACTGGACCGAGCAATGGCCCGCGACTCGGCGCTGTTCCTGGAATCGGTCGAGCGGGCCACCGGCCCGTACCTGAAGCAAGGCAGCGATACGGCCAAGCCGATCACTGCCTTCGCCGAACCAGTCGGCTACACGGCCAAGCGCTACCTGTCGGCGTACCTGACGGCCGAGGACGCCGCCAAGGAACTCGGCGTGCCGGTGCCGGAACTGATCGGCGCGGTGAAGAACAACCCGCAACTAGCCGCGATGGGGTTGCGCGTTTGGGCAGCGAACGGCCGGATCAGCCGCGAACAGTGGGACGAGTGCCGTGCCGGCGACACCGCCTTCCAGGCGGTGGCCCGGACGCTGGAACTCGGCCGGCCTGAGAACTTCCGCTAATAGGAGTCACCCGTGACCCGAACCATAGTCCTCGCGGCCGTGACGCTCGCGGCCGTCCTGACCTCCAATACCCACGCCCAGTTCCGCCCATCGACGAAGGCCGACCTGGACGCCGCGGTCACCAAGCTCGCCGCCGGCATCCAGGAGCGGCTCAAGGACCGCGGCCTGGAAGCGGTCTCCATCGGCGAGTTCAACGGTCCAAACAAGCTGAAGATCAACATCGGTGCCCGCCTCAAGGCAGACCTCGAAAGGCACCTCAAGGGCCGCAAGGTGGCCGTCCGCGATGAGGCCAAGCTGGAGGTTCGTGGCGACTACACCTTGGTCGAAGACCCCGATCAAGCTAATCTGCACGCGCTCAACCTCAAGGTGCGGTTCATCGAAACCGACACGAACACCGAGATGGCTGGGCTGAGCCTCGAGGCGTTCGTCAAGGACAATATCGACATTGCGAAGATGACCGGTGGCACCGTGTCGGTGCCGGTCAACGCCAACGGCCACGAGTTCAACGAGTACATCGCCGAGTCGGTCAAGAAGCCGGCCGTGGCGGTGGCGAACTCGAAGGTACGGGCGAAGCCGGATAGCCCGTTCGCTGTCGAGTTGCTACGGACCGAGGATCCACAGAGGTTTGGCCAGCCCCAGCCGGCCAGGGAATTGGGCGGCCGGGCGTTCGTGGACATTCCGCGCAACGCCTACTACCAGATTCGCCTGCACAACGCCGCAGAGTACGACGTGGCGGCCACGGTGACGATCGATGGGCTGGACGTGTTCGCGTTCTCCGACGACCGCGACCCAAGGACCGGCAAGCCGCGGTTCAAGCACGTGATCGTCTCGGCCGGCCGGTCCGGCACGCTCAAAGGTTGGCCCAAGGTCGCCGGTCCCAGCGGGCAGGCGTACTCGTTCCTCGTCACGGCCCTCGGCAAAGGGGCGGCGTCGCAACGGAAGTCTAGCGGCGCGACGGGTGTCATCACGGTGACGTTTGCGGCGGCATGGGCGAAGGATGGCAAACCGCCAATCGACGAACGCGACCGACCGCGCAGCGCCGCAAGCAACGAGACAACCCCCGGTCCGGTGGTCAAAGCCGGCCTCAAGCCGGTCGATCTGAACGTCGGCGTCGTCCGCGATGTGGTCAGCGTGCGCTACTCGCGCTGAGTCGGAGGGTTGCCTGTAGGGTGGGACGAGTGGAGCGAGTCCCACCGCGAACGCTCAGCCGCTGACAGTTCGCGGTGGGACTC
>CAZNSL010000324.1:0-6636 GCA_964574975.1 uncultured Alcaligenaceae bacterium
GTCGCGAGGACGAAGAAGGGCTTCGGCAGCCGGTGCATGACACCGCCGACCGTCACTTGGCGCTCTTGCATCGCTTCGAGCAGCGCGGCCTGCGTCTTCGGCGGCGTGCGGTTGATCTCGTCGGCCAGGATCACGTTGGCGAACACCGGGCCGTGCATGAACACGAACCGCCGCCGGCCCGACTCCGGGTCGTCCTGCAAGATGTCGGTGCCGGTGATGTCGGCCGGCATCAGGTCCGGGGTGAACTGGATGCGCTTGAACGAGAGGTTCAGCACCTTCGACACCGTGCTGACCAGCAGCGTCTTGGCCAGGCCCGGCACGCCGACCAGGAGACAATGTCCGCGGCTGAACAGGCTCATCAGCAGTTGCTCGACGACCACTTGCTGGCCGACGATCACCTTGCCGATCTCGGCGGCCAGCGTCTGGTAGGCGGCGGCCAGTTCGCGGACGGCCTCGGCCTCCGACGGCAATTCAGCGGATGTCATCGATGAAACCTATTCGTTCGCCCGCACGGGACGGGCTTTGCATCGTTCCACAGGATCGCGGCAACTCAGTCCATTGTACGGCACGACCGATCCGCCCCAACGCTTCGCCATGCGGGTACGAACGGCTGGCGAAGCGGCCAGCCCCATGCGAAGGCAGGGACGGAATCTTGGGATTGTCCTTGCGATGCGTCTGCGCCCGGCGAAGTCCCTTGGGGGGACCGACTCCGGCGGCGAAGGGCGCACGCGAGCGTACTGCCAGCGCATTAGCGTCGCGCTGGTCCCAGTGTCGCGGGGCGGCAGACGGCTCCACCTGAACGGAACGCCATTCGGTCGTAGCGCCCGTTACGGAAGGCTGGTGCCGAAGCGGGTGCGGAACTGGGCGAAGTCGAAGGCGTTGATGAACCCATCGCCGTCGATGTCCAGCCACTCGATGTACGCCGCCTGGCCCGTGGAACTGCCGAAGGCGTTGCGGAACGAGCCGTAGTCCGCCGCGTTCACCGTCCCGTCGCCGGTGTGGTCGCCGAACAGACGGAACAGCCGCTCGGTGGCCGTGTCGTCGCCGTACACGAAGTCGGTGCCGCCCGTGCCGCTGCCGTTGCCGTCGAGCGTATTGCCGGCCGCGTCGTGGACCTGATTGGCCAGGACTCGCAGCACGTACCGGCCGTCGGCGAGCGAGCCGTTGACGACCGAACCGCCGGCGAACGTGATCCGCGCCACCGTCTGCGTCGCCGTGCTGCCGGACGTGTCCACCATCAAGGTCACGCCCGCCGCGCCGGGACCGGTGAGTTGGAACGCCGATGCCGGGTCGCCCGCCGGGAACGACACCAGTGCGTCGAAGGTCAGCGTCACGCTGCGCAACAGCGACCGCTGGCCCTGCCCATCGTTGACGGCCACCGACGCCACCTGCGGTGCCCGCATGACGACTTGGTTGATGGCGTTCGAGGTACTCGCCGCAAAGCCGGTCGAACCGGAATAGGTCGCCGTAATGACGTGTGTGGCGGCCGACAGGGTGTTCGTGGTGAGCGTGGCGACGCCGCCAGCGGCCAAGGGCACCGGCGAGCCGAGCGGCGTCGCGCCGTCGAAGAACTGCACGGTACCGGTCGTCGGTATGCCGCCGGCCGACGAGACCATCGCCGTGAACGTGACGTTGGTCCCCAGGGGCGATGGGTTCACCGACGTGAGCAGGTTGGTCGCGGTTGCGCCGGACACCAGAGCGAACGCCTCGTTGGAGCGGGCGCTCTCGCCACCGAGGTTGGTCGCCGTCACCACGTAGTAGTAGGTCGTGCCGTAGGCCAACGCCGTATCGGAGTAACTCAGTGAGGTGAGGCCGGAGACCAAAGGCGTCGCGCCCTGGCCGCCGGGAGTGGTGGCGCGGTAGACGCTGTAGGTGTCGGCCCCGTCGGTGACGGCCCAGGTCAGGTTGATCGCGCCGCTGACCGGGGCCGCGGCCAGGCCGGTCGGGGCCAACGTCCGCGTCTCCGTCACGACGACGGCTGGGTTCGACGGACCGGACAGGTTGTACGCGACGGCGTGGTAGTCGTAGCGGGTGCCGGGCGTCAAGCCGCTATCGGTGAACGACGTGGTATTCGGCGGCCGCGACGTGAGCAGCGCGAACGTCCCGCCGCTGACGCTGCGGAAGATCTGGTAGCCGTCCTCGTTGCTGGCGTTGTCGGTCCACGAGAAGGTGACCGAAGTGGTCGTGACGGCCGTCGTCTGGGCGTTGGTTGGCGCGGCGAGTGCGCCGGGCGTTGTGACCTGCCACTCGGTCGAGAACGCCCCGTCGCCGACCGGATTGGTACCGCGGATGCGGTAGAAGTACGTCGAGTTCGGGGCCAGGCCGGAATCGTCGAAGACCGGCAACGCCGACGTGCCGATCTGGGCGTAGGTGCCTCCCGCGGTCAGTTTGCGCTCGATCTTGTAGCTCACGGCCCCGGCCGTGGACCCCCAGGTCAAGTGGGCGACGATTGGCGTCGTCGTGGTCGAGGTACCGGTGTAGCCGGTCAGCGTCGATTGCACGTTCGTCGGGGCGGAGGGCACGGTCAGCGTGGCGAAGGTCCAGTTGGTGATGTCCTGCGTCGAGTTGGCCCCGCCGGTCGAGCCGGTGAAGCCGACGAACGCGGTGCTGCCGCCCAACAGGGTCGCCAGCGAACTCGGCAGGCTGAACGTCTTCGTTTCGGTGTTCGCCCCCTGCGTCATCACGGCGGTGATCGTCGTGCCGCCGAGGTAGGTGATGGTCACGGTGATCGGGCTGTTGTCCGCCCCGAAATCGACGTTGGTCTGCGTGTAGCCTCCGGGGGTGGCTCCATTCGTGACGAAGGTCGTGCCGTAGCCATTGGGCTGGTAGATGTTCATGGCGAAGGCGAGGCTCGGCGTTATCCCCGTATAGGCGAGTTGGTTGCCGGCCGCACCGATAGCCGCAAGCCCGCGCGGGTCGCGCTGGACGACGAAGGTTGCGCCGTCGGCCGCCCCGGTCTTCGTGTAGGTGAAGGTCGTGGTGAACGCCGTAATGGTCTGCTGGTTGGTAGCGTAAGTGGCGCGGGCCTGATTGCCGACGCCGCTGGTCAGCCGCAGGTTGTTGTTGACGATCGCCGCTCCGCCGACGAAGGTCAATGCCCCGCCGCCGGGCACTCCGGCGAAGTTCACCGGGTAGTCGATCGCGTTGCCCTGGGTCGATGTCGTGGCGGCGACGACGGCCGAGTACGCCGAATTGCCGATCGCGTTGAAGGCCCGCACGCGGTAGTAGTAGGTCGTGCCGGGCGTCAGGCCGGTGACGGAGGTCGCCATCGTGGCAGCGTTGGCGACTTGGCTCCAACCACCGGTGCCGGTGAGCGACTGCTCGACCAGGAATCCATCGGCGAAGTTCGGCGCGACCGCGGCGTTGGCCCAGTTCAGGTCGATGCGGGTGCCGCCGAACGGGACGGCGGCAAGGTTGGCCGGAGCGGCCGGTGCGGCGGTGGGTGCATAGAGCTGCGTCTGCGGGATCACCTGCCGCGGCTGGGCCGGGCTTTGCCACTCCAGCTTGGCCGACGCGTCGCCGCCGTTCTCGTAGTAGTCCATGCGGATCGCGTAGGTCTGCCCGGCCTGCAGCGCGATGGTGCCGGTCCACTCGGTCGCGCCCTGATCGACGAAGTGGTCGACGATGAGCTGGTTGTTGACGTACAGGCGCACGCCGTCGTCGGTCGTGGTGATGAAGGTGTACGTCTCGGTGTAGCGCGGCTGGACGTAACCGGTCCAGCGGGCGGAGAACGTGTTCGCCCCGATGGCCGGGTCCGGCGAACCGGTGCCCCAATCGAAGTTGACGGACGGGTCGATGCGCGTCACCGACGTGCCCGTGAAGTCGATGTTGTTGTAGTAGACGCCGCGGATGCCGTTGCCGGTGCCGACCGGCACCGACGTGACGTTGACGCTGACGCTGCTGATCGCCGTCTGCCCGCCGAGGTCGCGGATGACGACGAAGAAGTTGTAGGTGCCGTTGGCGGCGAACGTCGCCACGGTGTTCTTGGCCGCGTTGTTGCCGTTGGCGCTGAACGACACCGGGGCCGGCGGCGTGCCTTGGAGGCCCCAGGTATACGTCAGATTGGCCTCGCCGCCGTCGTCGGCTCCCAGCACGCTCAGGTTGGTCGTGATCCCGGTGACGACCGGGCTGGGGTTGGCGACGGCCGCCGTGGCCACGGTCGGCACCTCGCCGCCGCTGGTGCCGACGTAGCGCACGCGGTAGAGGTTGGCCCCGCTGCCGGTCGCGCCGCCGGAGCCGGTGTCCTCGTACAGGTCGGTGAAGTACAGTCCGTCCGGCCCGGCGGCCAGCCCGGCAACGGTCGCTCGGCCAGTGCCGTTGTACTTGACCAGGAAGCTCGGCTGCACCAGGAGCTTGCCGTCGCCGCCGAGGGTATTGAGGTCGGGAAATTCGACGATGCCCTTGGACCGCTGCTGCGGGCCGGAGGCGTAGGTGCTGCCGGAGAGCGACACATAGGCGTGGCCGTAAGCCTCGGCCGGGAAGCCGCTGCCGCCGAATCGCGTCGAGTCGACGAAGTCGATGTTGACCGGGGCCGTGGCCGGGTTCCAGATGAACTTCGAGAACTGAATGTGCGTCGAGTCGTTGCCGGCCCAACCGTAGCTCTGGCCAGCCGTCAGATCGACCATGCGGTCGAGGCTATTGCCGTTCTCGACGATCCACTGCTTGCCGTCGGAGGGCCGCCACGCGCCGCCGAACGGGTTGCGGTGGCCGTAGGTGTAGACGTAGTCGCGAGCGTTGATGCCGTTGGCGGCGTTGTAGAACGGGTTGGCCCCGGCCGGGTCGCCGGTGGCGACCGGCGAGCCGTCCTTGTTCATTCGCAGCACCTTGCCGCGGTACATGTCGAGGTTCAGCGCGGTCGAAGCGTCGAAGCCGTCGCCCATGTGAACGTAGAGCTTGTTGTCCGGGCCGATGGAGACGTTCGAGATGATGTGCGACTGGCCCTGCGTCTCCGGCTGCATGTTCAGCAGCAGGGTGCGGCTGCCCATGGTCAGGCCGCCGGCGGTGCTGTCGATGCGTTCGACCTTCGGGTAGTGGTTCGGCCCACCGGGGGGTGCGCCGTTGTTCCACAGCATGCCGACGTACAGGTGGTAGATGGCGGGGTTCACCGAGTCGCGTTCGACGGCCAGCCCGGTCATGCCCTGCTCGCCGGTGCCGGAGATCGGACCGTCCGGGTTGTAGTCCAACAGGCCGGTGGCGAACGTCGAC
This sequence comes from uncultured Alcaligenaceae bacterium, assembly GCA_964574975.1. GTDB lineage: Bacteria > Planctomycetota > Planctomycetia > Gemmatales > Gemmataceae > JAXMAS01. The sequence goes on from CAZNSL010000324.1 coordinate 5,206, forward strand.
ATCGTGCCGTCGCGACGGACGACGCGGATCGAGCCGTACAGCTCGGCGACATAGTAGAGCGGGTCGGACGGGTTGGGGCCAGCATTGGGCACGAAGGCGACGTTGACCGGCAGGCGCAGGCCGGTCTGCACCGGCTCGACGACGTAACCGGGTCGAACCAGCCAGGTGCCGGCCCCGGGCACCGGCTGCGAGGCCGAGGTGGTGCGGAAGCCGCGGACGGACGCCGCACTGACCTCGCCGGCCGAGTCGCGGTAGCGGACCTGGACCTGGTAGTTGGTGTTGTAGTTCAGTTCGGTGCGGCCCGCGAGCGAACCGACGAAGGTGCCGTCGGAGAAATCGACGCGGTAGAGCGTCAACGGTGGCGACGAGGTGAACGGCAACTGCCAGACGGTCTGGCCGCTGGAGACATCGCGGATGAGCCAGTCGGTGGCCTGCCAGGTGTGGCCGTCGGCGTCGAAGTACTGGGCCGGGTCGGTCTGAATGTTGACGTCGAAGGTGCCGGTGATCTGTCCCTCGGCGAACGGCTCGGTGATGACTGGCGGGTTGGGGGCGACCGGGGTGATGCGGTTTTCGAGATCGACGAAGCTGGCGAAGCGGAAGCTGATGCGGGTGTGGCGACGGCGAGTCGGCGTGCGGCGAAGCCAGTTCCATGTCATCGGTGCGGTTCCTGGAGATGGATGAAGGGCAGACCGTATGCGATCCGCTGGCGGCGCGAATTCGCGCCACCAATTTGTTGCGGCCCGTGCGACGACCGCTTGGACGTAGGGAGTGAGTTTATGGTTCCCCGGTGGCCGAGCAAGCGGCCGCGGTGGTGAGTTCTGGCGCGGTCGCGTTGCCTCCATCCCAGACGAATCGTAGGCGCAACCGACGTTTCGTCCGGCCGCAGTGTCGCTATCATGTGCCCGATGAGTTCTCCCGCCATCAGGTGTGCTGGCCTCACCAAGACCTACCCCGGCAAGCCGCCGGTCGAGGCCGTGCGCGGCCTCGACCTGGATGTCGCAACTGGCGAGTGCTTTGGCCTGCTCGGGCCCAACGGGGCCGGCAAGACGACCACGCTGGAGATTCTCGAAGGGCTATTGCCGCCCACGACCGGCACCGTCGAGCTGTTCGGTCTGCGCTGGGGCCGCGACGACGACGCGATCCGCCCCCGCCTCGGCATCTCGCTCCAGGAGACTCGGTTGGCCGACCGCCTGACCGTCCGCGAGACGCTCACACTGTTTCGCTCCTTCTACCCGCGCGGTCTCGAACCCGACGCGGCCATCGCCCGCGTGTCGCTCCAGGAGAAGGCCGGAGCTTGGGTCGAAAAGCTCTCCGGCGGCCAGAAGCAGCGACTGGCCGTGGCCTGCGCCCTGGTCGGCGACCCGGAGCTGTTGTTCCTCGACGAGCCGACCACCGGCCTCGACCCGCAGTCGCGCCGCCAACTCTGGGACG
>CAZNSL010000325.1:0-6628 GCA_964574975.1 uncultured Alcaligenaceae bacterium
CGGCCCGGGCGCGGAAGTCGGGCGAGCGCAGCACGGCCTTGAGCAGGTCGTCGTCCACGACGTTGTGGTTCTGGTGCAGCCACAGGTATTCGAGGCGGTCGTGTTCGTAGTTCGAGTCCTTCGGATCGAGCGCCTTCGACCATGCCTCAGCGGCGGCGAGCACTTCCTTCGGGTCGCGGCCGGCCAACTCGCGGCGGGCGGCGTAGCGCACGCGGTCTTCCGGCTCGCGCAGGAGCTTCAACAGGTCAGCGACCGTCGCGCCGGCTACCTTGGCTGGCTTCAGGAGCGGCCGGCCCTCGCAGGTAATGCGGTAGACCCGGCCGTGGTCGCGGTCGCGGTTGGGGTCGCGGATGTGGTGCTGCATGTGGCCGATGATCGGATTGTGCCAGTCCGTGAAGTAGATCGCGCCGTCCGGGCCGATCTTGATGTCGGCGGGTCGGAAGTTCGGGTCGGAGGAATAGACGATCGGCTCGACTTCGGTCGCGCCGAAGCTCGCGCCCTTGTCGTGGAACTTGTACTGCAAGATGCCCTGGACGCCGATCACGTTGCCGACGAGCATGTTGCCCTGCATCGACTCGGGGAAGTGCCGGCTCGAGAGGATTTCCGCGCCGGGGCAGGGGCGGGTGCGCTGCTTGTAGACCTGCGGTGGGCTGGAGTGCTTGTGGTTCTCGTCGGCGGTCTGGCCGCTGAAGAGGGCCGCGTGGTACGGCTGCGCCCCGGTGCCATCGATAACGATGTCCTGGCCCCAGCGGTCGAAGACGTGACCGTGCGGGTTGGCGAAGCCGAAGTTGACGTACAGGTCCACCTTGGCCGTGCGTGGCTCGAAGCGGAAGACGCCGGCGTTCTTGCAGCGCACCGGAGGGCCGTAGGGCGTCTCGATGTGCGTCTGGTGGAACGTGCCTTCCTGGAAGTACAGGGCCATGCCGCCGTCGTAGACGAAGCTGTTGGCCGCGTGGTGCGTGTCGGCCGAGTCGATGCCTTGCAGCACCACCTGCCGGAAGTCGGCCTTGCCGTCGCCGTCGGTGTCCTTGAGGAACAACAGTTCCGGCTGGCAAGCGACGAGGACGCCGCCGTTCCAGAACTCGAAGCCGGTCGGGCAGTGCAGGCCGTCGGCGAAGTTCGTCGACTTGTCCGCCACGCCGTCGCCGTCGGTGTCCTCGAAGACGACGAGCTTGTCGAACGCCGTCTCCTTCGGCTTCCAGTGCGGGTAGGTCTTCCAAGTGGCGACCCAGAGCCGGCCCGCGTTGTCGAAGTTCATCTGCACCGGGTTGACCAGGTCCGGGAAGCGCCGCTCGTCGGCGAACAGGTTGACCTTCAGCCCCGGCGCGACGGTCATCTTGGTGATGGCATCTTTGGCTTCGAAGAAGACGTGCTTGCCGCCGGGCAGCGGGCCGGGCTTGTTCGTGACGGTTTCGAGGAAGGGCGGCGTGTTCGAGTCGTCGGGCTTGAGTGCTTGACCGCGAGCGGCCGCCCAAATGACCTTGTCGCGGTTGGCCGTCATCACGTCCAGGACTTCCATCTCGCGGTCCATGACGACCTTATTCGTCTGGCCGTTGTAGGCGAGCGACGAGCGGCCGCCGTAGACGTTGTACCCATCGACGACGCGGTAGCGGTTCCACCAGGACCAATTCTTGTCCACGACGGCGGCGTGGATCGCGTCCAGCTTGTCGGCGGCCGGGGCGGGCGACTCGCCGAAGAGGGCGCGGTCGATGACGGCCGCCAGAGCGCGGTTGCCGGCCGGCGTCAGGTGGATGCCGTTGATGGTCAGCGGGGCCAGCGCCTTCGCGTACAATTCGCGGGTCGGGTGGAACAGATCGACGTAGACGACGCCTTTCGCTTTGGCGACTTCGGCCACGATATCGGTGGTGCGTTCCAGGCGCGCGTTGTTGTCGCGGGCCGGCGGCCAGTTGGGGTCGTCGCGCGGCTCGTGGGCGATCGGCGAGAACAGCACGAGCCGGGCCTTCGCCTTGCCGTAGGTCGCGCCCGTCGTGGCATCGACGAACGCTTCGAGGTCGCGCCGGAACTTGCCGGGGTCGCCGAACGATTCGTTGTAGCCGAAGAATGCGAACACCACGTCGGCCTGGACCCGCCGCAGCCAATCCTCCGGCGTCCCGAAGTTGGCGGAGCGCATGCGGAGGGTGAGTTCGTCGCCGCAGACGCCGAGGTTGCGGATGCTGAGCTTGTCGTTCGGGAAGCGGGCGGCGAGGTACGCTTCGAGCCAGCCGTCGTGCTGCATGCGGTCGGGCAGCGCGTTGCCGACGTAGGCGATGCGGTCGCCCTTGTGCAGTTCGAGTTTCGGTTCGGCGGCGGGTGTCTGGGAAACGGCGAGCAGCAGCGCGGTCGCTGCGAGGGAGAAGCGCATCGGCGGACCTCGGTGGGAACGGCGGCGGACAGCGCTAGGATACGCCGGCGCGGCGCGACGGGACAGGGTGATGCGTTGACTGGGAGCTTGTCAGCGGTGAGAATGCGGTCGTACACCGCCGCGATCGAATGTGCCACGACGCCCGACGAACTACTTGCACACGCCCACTCGTCCTGTGAGGCCCGCCATGCCGCTCGCCGATTTCTGGTCCGAGACTGCTACCAAGACCGGGGCGACCATCGCCGTCGCCGTCGTCAGTACCGTCGTCTCCTTCGTCGTCGGCCGCTGGTGGGGCCGCTACCGCGCGCGGAAGCAGTGGGAGGCGAAGGAGTTCCTCGGCCGCATCATCGTCAGCCTCAACTCGTTTGCCGACGGCTCCCTCAAGATCCGCACCATCTTCGAGCGCTCGCTCGACGAGGTGTTCCTCAACCCGCACGCCGTCGAGATGGTCAGCGAGGCGGCGAAACGCACGACGCCCGACAACCCCTTGTTGCCGATCGCTAAGGAGGACGCCTGGTATCTCTTGAACTTCGTGCTGAACCCGGTGGCGGAGAAGTTCGTCGCCGGCGTCGTGCGCGAGGACTTCGGTGAGCCGGTGAAGAAGGCGACCTACGCCATCGGCCTGACGTGCGAGGTCGTCGGCGAGTCGCGCATCCGCAAGGTGCGGGCGATGATGGTCCGCCGCGAACTGTTGCTCGACTTCCCGTACATGGAATCGATGCCGAAGCTGGAAAATCCCTGGCATGCGGACCGCATCGTCACGCTGCGGAAGATGAGCGCTGCCTACAAGGCCGACCCGGGGCAGTTCCTGACGCTCGAAGTTTGCACGTAGTCGACATCGGAGAGTTCGCGACGCTTCGCAGAAGCGTACTCGAGCCAGTACGCTTCTGCGAAGCGATATCAAGCGTTACGCCAGCGTCGCGGTCGCCGAGCCGATGCTCGGGCCCAGCACGATGTCGCCGCTGTAGGTCGCCGTCAGCGCGTGTGCGCCGCGCGACAGTCCGCGCGACAGCGCCAGCGACGCCCGGCCGTTTGCGTCGAGCCGCACCACGCCGAGGAAAGTCGAACCGTCGCGGAACGTGACCAGACCAGTCGGTCGCGGTGCGCCGGTCACCGTCACCCGCAGGTTCAGCGGCCGGCCGGCCGTCAACGGCGTGCCGACGACCGCCAGCGATACCGACGAGGCCTTCTTGAAGACCACGCTCAACGCCGGCGACGCCGCCCCGTAATAGTCGGCGTCGCCGTCGTACGATGCCGACAGTGCGTGGACGCCCTGCGCCAGGCCGGTGGCGGACAGCATCGCCGTACCGTTCGCGTCCACGGGAACTGTGCCCAGGACGCGCGTGCCGTCGCGGAAAGTGACCGTGCCCGTCGGGTCCGACGCACCTGGAGTCGGGACCGTGAGTCGGGCGAACATCGCTACCGGCCGGCCGGCGACGGCCGTTCCCACGGTCAGTCGCAGCCGGGTGTCGAGCCGCGGCGACACGGTCAACGTGGCCGAGTCGCTCGTCATCAGCGTCGCCGTTCCCTCGTAGTGGGCGAAGAACGTCGTGATCGCTCGCGGGCCGAGCGATTCCTGGGTGTAGGCGAAGCGGGCCTGCCCATTCGCGACGGCCGCGGTGCCCAGGATCGCCCCCTCGGGGCCGTCGGCCCGGAAGGTGACGGTGCCGCCGGTGACGCGCGCTCCGTTGGTGCGGCGTACCTCGGCGAGCAACTGGATCGGCTGGCCGGTGACCGGCCGGGCCGCGGTCGTCAGCGTGGTCCGCGTGGCGGCGGCGATCCGTGGGCCGATCGTGACCGTTAGCGGTTCGGTCGTCGACGACATCATGTTGGCGTTGCCGGAGTACTCGGCCGTGAACTCGTGCTGGCCCGGTGCAGGGGCGTTGAACGCCAACTCCACCGGCCGACCCGGCCGCACGGGCGCGGTGCCGATGACCGTGCCGTTGTCCTTGAAGGTGACGTTGCCGATGACATCGCGGGCATCGGCGGTCGTCGTGTAGTCGAACCGAAGCCGCATCCAACTTCCGGCGGCCGGCGTGGCCGGGGTTGCCACGACCGTTTCGCCGGTCAACTCGCCCCGCTCGACGCTGACGGTCACGGGATCGGCCGCGAGCCGCGTCGAACCGCGGGTGAGGACGGCCGTGAACGTGTGGTCGCCGACGCGGTTGGCCCGCCAGGTGAACGTTGCCCCGTCGACGCCCGTTTGCGCGGTGCCCAGCGTCAACGGACCGTCCTTAAATGTGACGGTGGCGGCAGGAAGGGTGTCGTCGAAGCCCGTCGCGGCTGTCAAAGTCACGGTGTCGCCGAAACCGACCGTCGTCTCCGACGCGGTCAGTTCGAGGAACGCGGTTTCCGGCGTGACGACCCGGGCGGCGGACGGCGGCTCGGCCGCGGGCGTGCCGAGGAACACGGGGTCGGTGATGACGGCGGGCACGTCGCGGGCTTCGAGGACGACGACGGACAGGCGGGGGGAACGAGGCATCGGATAGCCCTCCGTGGCAATTGGGGGTAGGCAGGGCGATGGTGCGGCGGCCGCGTGCCACCGGCGGAGGGAAGTGCCTTTAGCAGAGTCCGGCGGCGGCGCGAAGGCGGATCGGCGCGCGAAGAAACCCGCCGACATCCATCGGCGGGTTTCTCGGGTAGCTGGGGGAATTCGGGAGCGCGGGTCGTCCGGGCAATCCGCTAACGCTTGGAGAACTGGAAGCTCTTGCGGGCACCCTTGCGGCCGTACTTCTTGCGCTCCTTCATGCGACCGTCGCGGGTCAAGTAGCCGGAGTCGCGCAGCCGCTTGCTGAGGTTGCCCTCGCCTTCGGCCGGCTGGCCGTCGGCCCCGACTTCCGGAGTTTCCTGCGCCTTTTCCGTCGTCAGACCGAACATGGTCTTGAGCGCACGGGCCACGCCCTGGCAGACGGCCCCGGCCTGGCCGGTGATGCCGCCACCGTGGACGGTCGCCGACAGGTCGATCTTCGCCGACATCTCGGCCAGCGTAAGCGGCCCGGTGACGGCGGCGCGGTCCTTCAGTTCGGTGAAGTAGTTGTCGAGCGGCCGACCGTTGATCTCGATCTTGCCGGAGCCTTCGCTCAGGCGAACGCGGGCCACCGACGTTTTGCGCCGGCCGGTGCCGAGGTAGTACTTCTTCTTCGCGGGTGCGGTCGCCATTATCTCGTCTCGGTGATCTGAGATCTCAAATGTCGAATGTCAGATTACTTCAGCTTGAATTCAACCGGCCCTTGGGCCTGGTGCGGGTGGCTATTGCCGGCGTAGACCTTGAGCTTGAGCATCTGCGCCTTGCCGAGCTTGGTGCGCGGCACCATGCGGCGGACGGCCTGCTCGAGGATGAACTCCGGCTTGCGGGCCAGGACTTCCTTCGCGCCGACAACCTTCAGGCCGCCCGGGTAGTGCGAATACGAAGCGTAGGTCTTGGTGTCCCACTTGTTACCGGTGAACTTCACCTTCTCGGCGTTGACGACGATCACGTAGTCGCCAGTATCGACGTGGGGCGTATAGTCCGGGCGGTGCTTGCCGCGCAGGATGGTGGCGATGGCGACCGCCAGCCGGCCAACGACCTGGTCGGCGGCGTCGATCACATACCATTTCTGGGCGACCTGCCCCTTTTTGGCGAGAGTCGTACTCACGGCGTTCGGCCCCGTTGACTTTGCCCCGCTTCGGCGGAAAACCATCAATGTACGGAAAGCCCCGGGGCCGTCAACCGCCGAAAATGCCGTCCCGCCCCGCGGCGAATACCCTTGCGCCCCTCCCCATTGCGAGGCGACCGATGAGTACGGGCCCGACCAACCTGTCCGCAGCGATGTATCCGCCCCGCCACCCGCTGGGCCTGCCACCCGGCAGCGTGCGTGCCCTGCTGGGGATCATGATCGGCGGGCTGTTCTACGTCCTGCTGCTCCTGCCCGAGGGCAAGGAGGTGCCGATCCCGATCTTCCTGTACTTCCTGCTCGGACTGATTCTCGTCTTCTTTGTGGGCCACTCGCACGCCCCCGGCGACCGCCAGCACGCGACGCCGCTGGGCGTGCCGCACGCGTTCCTCAAGGTACTGCACATCGTCGCATTCGCGGGGGCGCTCGGCTGGGTCTACTACGCCCACCCGGATCGGCTGACGACGCGCCTGACGCCGGCCGCCGACCAGTTGAAGCTGTGGCCGTACCTGCTAACGGCGACGGCCGGCGGCTTCTCGCTGGGCTACCTGCTCGGCCGCGGCCCGTGGCGCGAGACGGCGGCATGGCAGGACCTGATCGCGTGGGTGTCGAT
>CAZNSL010000326.1:0-6620 GCA_964574975.1 uncultured Alcaligenaceae bacterium
GCGTGGGATATCCCCCCTCCATCGCTGGCGCTTCGGGCTCAACGGCGACGCTATCCCTACAAGCGCCCCCTCAGGCGGTAGAAGACGTGTGGCAGTGCAGCGAACGTACCGTCGCGCTCGTAGGTGAAGCCGACCTTCTCCATGACGCGGCGCGACTTGGCGTTGGCCGGCGTCGTGAAGCAGACGATGTCCGGCACCCGCAACACCTCGAAGCCGACGCGCACGCTCTCGCGGGCCAACTCCGTCGCCAGGCCTCGGCCCCAAGCCTGCGGCACCAGGCCGTAGCCGAGTTCGATCTCCGGCCGTCCGTCGATCATCATGATCCGCAGCCCGCCACGGCCGAGGAAGTCGCCGGTCGTGCGGTCGCGGGCGATCCACAGGCCGAAGCCGTGCGTGACCCAGTGCGTGAACACGCGGTCGATCAGCGCCTGCAAGTCCGGCTCGTTGCGCAGCCCGCCGAGCGTGGCCATGACGCTCGGGTCGGTGAACATGCGGCGGTAGTCTGGCACGTCCTCCGCCCGCGGCCGCGTCAGTCGCATGCGTTCGGTCGTGAATTCGCTTAAAGTATCGGCGAGTAGGTTCGGGGCCATCATGGCCGTGGCTCCGTTCGACTAAAGGACCACCGGCTCGAACTCCGCGAACAGGTCTTGCACCTCCGCGAGCGAGCCGAGGGTGACGTATTCGCACGTGGCGTTGAACCTGGCCCACATCGCCGTCACAACGGGGTTCGTATGCGCCCCGGCGATGGCTTCCTCCGACTCCCACTCGAACAACTCGACGAGCGTCCCGTCCATCGCCCGCAGTGCCAGCGCCGGGCGGTCGGTGACCAGTCCCTCGCCGCGCAGGGTCGGATAGTGGGCCTTGACGAGGTCCAACAGTTGCGCGTCCTGCCCCGGCTTCGGCCGGTAGGCGACGATTACGACACGGCCCATCGTCGGCCTCCTTCGAGCGACGCGGTTATCATCGCGGGCGGGCGTCGCGGTTTCCAGGGGTGGTGGCCCGCGGTTCCGCCAGCGGGAAGCTCACGCGAAACGTTGCCCCCTCGCCGGGCCGCGACTCGATCGCCATCGCCGCCGCGTGATGTTCCAGCACCACAGCCGTGAACGACAGACCCAGGCCCATGCCGGCGTTGTACCCCTCGAAGAGGGCGTTGTCGCGCTTCGTGCTATAGTGCGTCTGCGTGCAGCGCGCGATCACCTCCGCACTCATGCCGACGCCGTTGTCGCGCACCTCCAGGACGGCGCGGTCGCCTTCGCGGCGGGTACGCAAGTCGATGCGGCCCTTCCAGCCGGCGGCGTCGATCAGCGCTTGCCGCCGGGCCGCCTCGTTCAGCGCGGCCGCCTTGCGGGCGTCGTCGCGGCGGCGGTTGCGCATCTCGAACGTCGCGTCGCGGGCGTTGAATAGCAGATTCTCGACCGCCTGCTGCAAGTGCGACAGATCGCCCTCGATCCACAGCGGTTCCGCGACGGTCTCGGCGTGCAGTGTCACCTTCCACTTTTCGCGCGCCAGGTCCTCCCAGGTGCGCAGTGTGTCGCGGGCCAGAGCGTTCAGGTCGAGCCGCGTCATCTCCGCCCGGCTCGGGTCGCGGCTCACGGTGCGCAGGATCTGCTGTAACCGCTCCGTCACGGTGCCGAGCGTGTGGCGGACCTCGCCGAGCATCGACTCCTGCACGGGACTGAGGCCGTCCGCTTCGAGGCAGCGGGCGAGTAGGTCGTTCGGACGGACCAGCAGGTTCTTGATATTGTGCGCGTACGACCCGGCCATGATGCCGATGGAGGCGTAGAGCTGCGACTTCAGTTCCAGTGAGGCGCGCTCGGCTTCTTCGCGCTCGCGCTCGGCCTCCTTGCGGGCGAGCGTTTCTTGGAGGGCCTGGTTCGTCGCCTGCTCGGCCTGTTGCTCGGCCATGAGCCGGCTCAGTTCGCGCTTGCGCTCGCGTTGGAGCGACAGGTACATCAGCCCGGCGACCGGCAGGATGGACAACACGCCCAGCGCGACGGCAACGAGTTGCTGCTGCTGTCGCTCGGCCGCCTCGCGCTGCCGCTGGTTGAAGGCGTGTAGGCGGTACTCGCAGCGCACCACCGCCCGGCCGGCGTACTTGTTCGGGAGCGAGTATTCCAACGTCTCGATGTTCGTCTCGCTCTGCGGCCGCGGTCGCGGCACCGGCGACACCCACGCGATGGCCGGCCAGTCAGTGCCGGGGAACGCCACCTCCAACCGATACACGTCGGGGAACAAGGGTAGGTAGCCCTGGTAGGTGCGCGTCGGCTCGGCCATGACCTGCAACTGCTCGGCGATCTCCTGGGCCTTGACCACCACGTCCTGGTCGTCGGCCGACAGGCCGGAGTCGCGCAGGTGAATGTACTCGCCGGCCAGGTCGGGTAGCGTCTTGCGGAAGACGCGCGACTCGTCGAGCCATTCGCGCAGGTGTGCCTGGTCGGCCTGCCGCAGCCAGCCGGTGCGGGCGACGACGAGGTACACGAGCGCGCCGACCGCGGCCAGCCAGGCAACCAGCGCGGCAACCAGGGCCAGCGTGTAGCGGCGGCCGAGGCGGACTTCAGGGGTGTCGCGGCGTGCGGCCATGGTCGATGGGGAGCCGTTCGAGGAACTTCCAGCCGCCGTCCGCCCGCGCCCAAACCTCCAGGTACGCGTCGGCCAGCACCGGGGTGCCCGGGTCGATGAATTGCGGGCGGACGACGATCACGTGTTCGCCGCGGCCACCGAGTCGATCGCCGGCAGCGTCGAACACCGGCGGATCGCGCTGACGCAATCGCTCGGCCACGACGCCAGCACTCGTTGCCAGCGGGCCACCGGACGGCAGGGCCGCGTCGGTCAGCAGACGGACGAGGTCGCGGAAGAGCAGCACGTCGTCGGCCCCGCTGGGCGGTTGGAGTAGCGAGCCGGGGGCGTCGTCCCAGGCGACTGGGTTCTGGTGGGCGAATACGACCAGCGGCACTGGCACGGCTCGCACGTTCCAAGCGAAGTCGGAGTCGCGGTACAGGTGGTTGAAGCCGATCGAGTCGCCCGTCACGGCGACGAGGTTGCGCCCCGCCAGCGGCAGCGAACCAACGACCGAGCGAAGCACCCGTCGCGCCTGCGCCGGCCCGGCCGGCAACACCAGCACTTGCCGGTCGAGGGCTGCGTCCTTGAGGTCGTGCTGGAGCAACTCGGCGGCTTCGGCCTCCCAGCGGTTCGGCCGGTAGACGCCGCCGACGGAGTAGAAGATGTCGCGCCGCTCGCCGACGACGTGCGGCCGGTGCGGCTGGTGGAACGCCTGGTGGAACTGCCGCGACAGGTCGATGGAATACGGGTCGTCCAGCCACGCAAACGCGGTGACGGCGGGGGCCGCCTCGGCCGCGTATGTCCCAAAGGCCGCCACACCGCTCCACGGTTCGGCCGACGCCATCGCAGCGGCCAACGGTCGCAGCGGCTGGCGAACTGGGCTGAGGTCCGGCTGGCTCCACAGGAAGTCGACGACGGCCTCGGCCATCTGCTCGTTCGTGAAGCAGGCGCGGAATGAGCGGTCTTTATAGACGCCGATCAGCCGGCCGCTGTCGGGGTCGGACGGGTCTGGCGGGTTGTACTGATCGAGGGCAACCGCGTTGGCCGTCGCCGTCGTGATGAGTAGCAGCGGCCGCTCGCCCTTCCACGCCGTCTGGTTGGCTAAGGCGCGAGCGAGTTCGAGGGCGCGGTCGCTGGTGCCTCCACCGATGAATGCCAACGGGGCCGGGTCGCGGGCGGCGAGATGTCGCACCCAGTAGGCGCTGTCCGACTCGCTCGTGAGCTTGTACCAGCGGATGCGCAATTCACCGGCGACCCCATCGGCGGTAAGCGTGACTTCGGGGATGGCGGTCGTCTGGTTGAGGAAGGCGCGAGCGTCGTTGACGTGCAACCGCGGGTCGTCGTGAGCAACGCGGCGGACGCCGGCGACGAATCGCTCCCAGGTCGAGCCGCTGGTGGCCGCGTGAATCCACGCGACCTCCTGGTCGCCCACGCGCACGGCCGATACCACCGCATCGTCGCGCAAGGCCCAGGCGAGCGCGGCCACGGTCAGCGCGGCGGGCGGCACGATCAACAAGAAGCGGCGCATCCGACTCGGGTCCATCCTTGGCATTGTACCGGCTTCCTCATCGTACCGCGCGATACGATAGCTGGCATGAGCGATCGTAAAGCTGTTGTGTACGACAAGGCCGCCACCTCCATCCCGAACAACGCCCACCGAACGATGCTTCGCCGCGGCTTCTGCGCCCTCCTCATCCTCGTCCCAGCGCTGCCGGCGCAGGCTCCGCCGGAACGGTACCGCGAGGTCGTCGCCGCACTTGAGGCGTTCATTCGCCACGAAGTTTCCGACAAGAAGTTGCCGGCCCTCTCCGTGGCCCTCGTCGACGACCAACGAACCGTGTGGTCGGCCGGCTTCGGCTCGCGCGCGCCCGGCGCAGCGGCGGACGATCGCACCGTCTACTGCGTCGGCTCGGTGTCGAAGTTGTTGACCGACCTCGCGGTCATGCGATTTGTCGAACGCGGCGCGTTGAATCTCGACGCTCCGGTGACCGATTACCTGCCCGACTTCCGGCCGGAGAACTCGTTCGGCGTACCGATCACGCTGCGGCATCTGATGACGCACCACGCCGGGCTGGTGCGCGAGCCGCCCGTCGGCAGCTACTTCGACCCGACCGAACCTACGCTCGCGGCGACCGTCGCCAGCCTCAACGGCACGAAACTGCTCCACAAGCCCGGTACGAAGTTCAAGTACTCCAATGCCGGCATTACGGTCGTCGGCCGCATCCTCGAAGTCCGCGGCGGTAAGCCGTTCGCTACGCTTCTCCGCGACGAACTGCTCCGGCCGATGGGCCTGCGCCGCTCAGCATTCGAGGCGACGCCGGAGTTGACGCCCGACCTGGCCCGAGCAACCATGTGGACGAGCTTCGGCCGCGAGTTCCCAGCCCCGACGTTTCGCCTCGGCATTGCGCCGGCCGGCAGTTTGCTCAGCGATGTGGACGACATGGCGCGATTCCTGTCCGTACTGTTTGCCGGCGGCCGGCCCGTCGTCAAGCCGGAGACGCTCGACGCGATGCTCCGGCCGCAGTTTGGCGGCAGCGTCGGCCTCGGCTTCTTCATCGGCCAACACGACGGGCGGCGACGAGTCGGCCACGACGGAGCGGTCTACGGCTGCGCGACCGAACTCGCGGCTCTGCCCGACGAGAAAATCGGCGTCGTCGCCGTCACCTCCTGCGATTGCGCCAACACCGTCACCAAGCGAATCGCCGACGAAGCGCTGCGGCTGATGCTTGCGGCGAAAGCCAGCCAGCCGCTGCCCGCAATTGTGACGCCGACGCCGCTCGCGCCTGGCGAGGCGGCGAAACTCGCCGGTCGCTACACGGCTGGCACGAAAGCCATCGACCTCGTCGAGCGCGATGGCCGGCTCGTACTCCAGTCCAAACGCGGCGGGCCGGCCGTCGAACTGAAGCGACTCGACGCAACGACATTGATCGCCGACGATCGCATCACGTTCGGGGCACGGCTGGCGCAAACGGCCGACGGCTTTCGCGCCGGGCGCGACGAATTCCGCCGCGAACCCGATGTGCGGCCGGCTCCTTGTCCCGATCGGTGGCGCGGTCTGATCGGCGAGTACGGCTGGGACCACAACACGCTATTCGTCCTGGAGAAAGACGGACAACTCCACGTGCAAATCGAGTGGTTCTTCCTCGACCCGCTCACGGAGGAGTCGGACAACGTCTACCGCTTCCCGAGCCAAAGCCTCTACGTCGACGAAAAACTCGTCTTCACCCGCGACGCGAAGGGCCGGGCGACGAAGGTCGTCGCCGCCGGCGTGACCTTTGCCCGCCGGCCGATCGACGGCGAGGACGGCCGCACGTTTCGCATCGCGCCGGAACGGCCCTTCGCCGAACTGCGGAAGGCCGCGCTCGCGGCCCAACCGCCGGCGGCTCGCGGCGAGTTCGCCAAATCGGACCTCGTCGAGTTGGTGACACTCGATCCGTCGATCAAGCTCGACATCCGCTACGCCTCGGACAACAACTTCCTCGGCGTGCCCTTGTACACGTCGGCGCGGGCGTTCTTGCAGCGGCCGGCAGCGGATGCACTCGTGCGAGCGCATCGGACGCTCCGTCAGCGCGGCTACGGGCTTCTCATCCACGACGGCTACCGCCCGTGGTCGGTCACGAAGATCTTTTGGGACGCCACCCCGTCGAAGCACCACATTTTCGTCGCGGACCCGGCCACGGGATCGCGACACAATCGCGGCTGCGCCGTCGATCTGACGCTCTTCGACTGCGCGACGGGCGAGCCGGTGCGCATGGTCGGCGGCTACGATGAGTTCTCCGACCGCAGCTACCCGCACTATCCCGGTGGCACGTCGGAGCAGCGCTGGCACCGCGAGTTGTTGCGGCGCACGATGGAGGCGGAAGGCTTCACGGTGTACGAGGCAGAGTGGTGGCACTTCGACTACCGCGACTGGAAGAAGTACGCGGTCGGTAATCGGAGCTTCGAAGAATTGAGCCGGCCTGCGCCGGCACCGTAAGGTCGGCGCGGCCCGACTGGCTGACGATGCCGTCCGTTCGCAAAATAGCATTCCCGCCCCCGAACACGAGGAACCCGATGGCGAA
>CAZNSL010000327.1:0-4679 GCA_964574975.1 uncultured Alcaligenaceae bacterium
TTTTTGATTGTATCCTCCCCAGTCCAGCTACACCCACACCCCCCCCCCCGCTCCCGCAAAGCGGGCGAGGGGAGATAGCCCTCCGATTGTAGTAGCACTTCGCTCGCCGGACTGTTACCTTGCGGACCCGCCCAGTCACGGAAGACCGCCGAAGTCCCGCGGCTGGTTCAAGGCCGCATTCGGCACCCTCGGCGGCGGGACTGCCGTACAACGGCGCGGTGACGTGGCACGGCAAGCCGCGGCGGGTGAGAGACACGCAATCCAGCGATGCGGTGCAGTGAGGTTGTCAGTGCCGGTGCGAGTACGCCGCCTGTTGGCCGAACGTCGCCGCCAGGGCGTCGCCCGTCAGCACTTCGCCCGGGGGGCCTTCGCACTGGATGCGGCCGTCCTTCAGGCACAGGACGTGGTGCGCGTGCTTGGTCACCACGCTGAGATCGTGCGACACGATCAGTACCGTCACGCCCGTCTCGGCGTTGAGGCGAGCGAGGAGGTCGTAGAACTTTTCCTGGTCGTGGAAGTCGATGCCGGCCGCCGGTTCGTCCAGTAACAGCAACTCCGGACTCGGCTCCAACGCCAGCGCCAGCAGCACGCGCTGCAACTCGCCGCCGGAGAGCTTCTCCACCGGTCGATCGAGGATGGAGTGCCCCTTCCAGAACACGCGCGCCAACATGGCGTCGAGACGGGCCGCCGTCTTGCGCGCGATGCCGAGGAACAATGGCCGCCGTTGCAGCGACAGCGCGAGCAGATCGCGCACCGTGAGCGGCAGGCGGGCGTCGATCATCAGCCGCTGCGGCACGTAGCCGACGTGGCTGGGGGCCGGCCGGCTGTGGTCGTGGCCGCAACGGAACGCGATCGTGCCCTGGTACGGAATCTCCTTCAGGATCGCCTTGAGGAGCGTCGTCTTCCCGGAGCCGTTCAGGCCAATCAGGGCCGTCACCCGACCGCGAGCGATCCCCGCGGTCACGCCGTGCAAGATCGCGTTGCCGCCGAGTTCGACGCGCAGGTCGCGGATGTCGACGAGCGAATCCTTCATTTCAGGGCCTTCGCCAGTGCCTCGACATTCGCCCACAACTTCCGCTCGTACCAACCCGCGTCCAATTCCGCCGGCTCGGCCGTCTCCATCGGGTCGAGTTCGACGAACGCGGCGTCCGGCATACCCTGGCGCTTGAGTTCCCGCAGGAGGGCCTGTGCCCCCGTGTTCGACGCGAACTGCGGCTCGACGGCGATCAGCCGCGTCTTCTTCTCCTTGCACGCAGCGACGAGTTCGTTCAGGCGGGCGGCACTCGGCTCGCGACCGGGCATCTCGATCGAATCGACGATCTCGATGCCGAAGGTGCGGGCGAAGTAGCGCATCGAGTCGTGGTGCGTCAGCACCCGCGGCTTCTCGGCCTTCGACGCGATCAGCGCCTTGCCCTTGTCCTGCAACTGGGCGAGCCGCTCGGTCAGCGCGGCCGCGCGGGCGGAGTAGCCGGCGGCGTGGGCCGGATCGAGGTACGACAACTCGTTGGCGATCGCCCCGACCATGGCCATGGCCTCGGGCACGCCGAGCCAGACGTGCGGATCGTATCCGTGGTCGTGCTTCTGGCCGTCCGAGTGGTCGTGGCCACAGTTGCAGCCGCCTTCCAGGAGCGACGCCTTCGGGATGGCCGCGCCGAGTTCGACGACCTTGAGGAATTTCGAACCACCGGTGGACGCGAGCCGACCAGCGACGACTTCGTCGAGGCCGAGGCCGTTGATGAGGAACAGGTCGGCTCGCTTGAGCTTGCGAGCGTCGGTGCGAACCGGCTCGTAGTCGTGCGGTCCCTTGGTCGTCAGCAGGCTTTGCACCTGGGCGTCGTCGCCGGCGACCGCCGCGGCGAGGCTGTACAGCGGCGGAAAGAACGCGAGAACCTTCGGCCCGGGCCGTTCGGCCCACGGGTCCGGCCCGGCGGAGCAACCGGCGACCGCGAGGGCAACGGGCAGCAGGGCGAGGGTCATGCGTTTTGCGAGCCGGTTCACGGGAATCCCTCCGTGGGCATACTTTGTATTACGCCGACATTCTAGCGAAGGTTCGGTGCGGGCCGCAAGGCGTCGTTTCATATACTCCGTTTAGCGGCGCATCTCAGATGCGTCGCAGAACCGAGGGAACCACTATGTCGGCCCGCGTGACGCAAGCGCCGCACTTCGTCAACGGCGTCGAGTACGACACGTTCGCCTTGCGCACCGGCCCGGCCGTCGCCGAGGTCTGGCCGAACGGCTTCAACCTCACGCGCTGGACCGTCGGCGGCCGCGAGATCGTTTACTGTCCGCCAGCCGAGGAGTTCGTCGAACGACCGACCCGCGGCGGCATCCCCGTCCTGTTCCCGTTTCCCAACCGCATCCGCGCCGGTCGCTTCACGGCCGGCGGCCGCGAGTTCGCGCTGCCGCTCAACGACTCGACCAAAGCGAACGCGATCCACGGCTTCACGCCGCGGGCCGCCTGGCACACCCCGGAGTGGGGCACCGATGGCGATACCGCCTGGCTGCGCTCGACGTTCGACAGCCAAGCCATCGACGACGGCCGGGCGAACTGGCCGGGAGCGTACCGGCTGACGCTCACGATCCGCCTGTCGCCCGGGTCGCTGCGCTACGAGGCGCTGGTCGAGAACCCCGGCGCGACGCCGCTGCCGTTCGGCCTCGGCTACCACCCGTACTTCCGCACCACGTCCGATTGCCGGCTGACCACGCCCGCCCGCGGCCGGTGGGAGTTGGAGGACAGCCTGCCGACCGGCCGCGTCGTACCGGCTGAGCGCAACTACGACCTGCGGCAGCCGCGCGCGGTCGGCGCGCTGACTCTCGACGACGTGTACACCGATTTTCCGCCCGCGGCCGGCCCGCGCGAGGTCGCCCGGCTCATCGAACCGGACGGCTTGCTGACCGTCGTCGCCGACCTGGCGTTCCGCGAGTTGGTGCTGTTCACGCCGCCGCACCGCCTGGCCGTCGCCGTCGAACCCTACACCTGCCCGACCGACGCGGCTAACCTCGCGGAGCGCGGCGGAGACGTGGGCTGGCAGGTGTTGGCCCCCGGCACGACCTGGACGGGGGACGTGGAATACAAATGGTTCGGCGAGCACGAAGTCGGCGTCGGGGCTGCCCTCGAAGGCACCCACCCGTCGCTGGCCGCTCGCATCGGAGACGCTGCGTAAACGGCCCGTCGTTCACTTCAACTCCCACCGCTCTCCGAAGAAGTCCGCCGCGACGACCTTGCCCGGCCAGCGCGACGACGGTGGCGTCGTCACGTCGATGACCGCCCAGTCCGGCAGCTTCGGCGTCTGCCGAGCGTTGTTGAGCAGATCGTACTCGCGGAACGTGAAGCCGCTGTTGAGGACGACGTACTTCGCCGGGTTCAGCGGGTTCGGGTAGATCAGCACCGGTACGTGCGTGTCCGCCGCGAACGTCTTCGCGCCCATCGCAACCCCCGCCGCCGACCACTTCACCGGCAACTTGTCGATGACCCTGGCGATCAGCGGGTTCGATTGCGGGTCGCCCCACAGGACGAGGTTGCACGTCGCAATGTCGTCCGGCGTGATTTTGTCCGCATCCTTGACCGGGGCGTCGCCGCGGAAGACCTGCCGCCACATCGTCGCGGCACGATCGAACTCGGCCTTCGCCCACGCGCCGACCTTTTCGTTCAGCGGAGTGCCGGTCGGCCGGACGAACACGAACTTGTCCATGAACGCATCGTCGATCGGGCCTTGCTGGCCGTGGGCCTTTGCCAAGCCCGCGGCGGGCCGGCCGAGTTGCCACCAACTTCCCCGCGTGCGGACGAAGTGGATGCTGTCGGAATCCGGTGCCGGCCTTACGACCTGTTTGTCGATCCGGACCTCGGCTGTCGGACGGGTCAACGTCAGGGCGGTGACGTTCTCGGTCGTTACGGTCGTCAAGTCCTTGCCATAGTACGCTTCCACACGGGCACGCTTCCAGTGTTCGCCGAGCGCGTCGACGCGAACCCAGTGACTCGTGGGATAGCGCAGCGTCCAGGTCGTGAATCGCACCCGCTCCGGCAGCGGGTCTTTGCCTTTCGCCACGATCGCGTCGATCCGAGCGTCGATCTCCTTCTTCGTCTCGGCGTGGTACGAGTGCTTCGTCTTCGGGCCGATCAGGTGGAGTAATTGCATTTCCTCGTCCGCCATCGCCTTGGCCATCGCGTCGGCGGCCTGCTTCTGTGAGTCGTCCGCGCCGCTGTATGCCACGGTTGGGACGTTGAACAGGTTGGCGGCGTAGTCGGTTGCGTCGTACAGGTGCCATAGCTTCTGCTCCCACGCCGCCGGCTTGAGCGACTCGCGCTGGAAGACCTTGAGGAAGTCGGCCGTCTCCGAGAAGCCGGCTCCCGGTGCGGCCGCGCACCACAGTCCCGGATAGTGCGTCGCGTACTGCCAGCACGCGGCCCCGCCCATCGAGAAACCGCGAGCCACCAAGCGAGATTCGTCGATCTTGTAGTCCCGGCGAACGTGGGCCATCGCCTCGAAGGTGTCCACCTCACCGGCGAAGCGGTTCGCGTTCGAGAACCGGCCGAACGGGTGTAACACGATCGCATTCGACGGCGCGAACTCGCCGGCGCGGGACAGGCGCTCGCTGATGAACTTCAGCTCCGTCGCGCTCTCGTACCGGCCATGCCACCACACGTCGAGCCGGGCCGGCTTCGACAGGTCCAAAGCCTT
>CAZNSL010000327.1:4689-6613 GCA_964574975.1 uncultured Alcaligenaceae bacterium
GGCCATAGGGTTGCACCGAGCCGTCGATCTTGCTGCGGTAGCCGCGGACGACGAGTCCCGTTGCTCGCCGCCACGTAGGCGATTGCGGGTTCTTCGCCAACTCGTCGGCGCGGGCGCTGCCGAGTTGGAGCAGCTTGCGGGCGACGGCGAACTCCTTCGCGTCGAAGAACTCGTCGTAGCGCAGCGCCCAGTCGACGGCCTTGGCGAAGACCTCCACGTCCGGCTGGTACTCCGACTTCAGTGCGCGGCAGCGGGCGAGTAGCGCATCGGTGTGCTGGCGCAGGTCGGTCCGTACGTCGTCGGGAACGTGGATGCCGGGCGGCGGGATGCGGCGCACCTTGTCGGGCACGTTGTCGCCGGGGCCGTCGGCGAAGGCCAGAGTAGCGAGCGGGACGAGGCAGACCAGGAAGCGTTTCATGGCGGGGTAACTCGGCGGGGTTGGGTGGTGGGAATGCTAGTGCCGTGGATCACCACTTCAACCGCACCCGTGACGCCGCGAGCCGAGCGGAGCGAAGCGAGGCGAGCGCGAAACCACTCGCCTCGCCCCGCTCGGCTCGCGGCGTCACGGCAACGGGTAAAATGGCAAGTTCACGGTACGGAGGTATCGATTGGGCGGTTCGATAAAGTTGCAGGAGCCGTTCCGGGTATGCCGATAGAGGGGGTTGTGAGGCGCTGTCGGCGCGGGCCGCGGCGCAGCCACGGAGGACTGCCATGTCGCGGCGAACGACTACCGGCCTTTTGCTCGCCGGCTTATGCCTCGCCGGCCCCGGTTGCGCGACCTTCGAGCCGCACGCCCAGCACGCCCCGCGCTTCGCGCCCGCCGCCCTGCCGCCCGACGGGGCCGTGCCGCACGAGTTGTGCAAGGTCGTCCTGCCGCCGTACGTCATCGAAGCCCCGGACATCCTGCTCATCCAGGTGTACCAACCGCCGACCGAGGAGGACAAGGCCGGCATCCGCGAAGACTCGGCCAAGGGCATCACGGCCAAGCCGCCGAACCCGTTCTACAAATCGCTCGACCCGCAGCCGATCGACGGGCAATTCGTCGTCGCCATGGACGGCACCGTGCTGCTCGGCATTTACGGCACCGTCCAGGTCGCCGGACTGACCAAGGACCAGGCCCGTGAGCGGGTGCGTGCGTTCATCAGCGACGTGCGCAAGATCCGCCCCGACGCCTTGCAGGTGGTCGTGGATGTGATCGCGTACAACAGCAAGCCCTACTACGTCATCACCGACGGTGCCGGTTACGGCGAGCAGATCTTCCCGTTTCCGATCACCGGCAGCGAGACCGTCCTCGACGCGCTCGGTCGCATCAACGGGCTGCCGCAGGTCGCGTCGAAGAAGTACATCTGGGTCGCCCGCCGCAGCCCCCACGGCGGGGCGGAGCAGATCCTGCCGGTCGATTACGTCGGCATGACTCAGCACGGTATCGCGGCGACGAACTGGCAAGTGTTGCCGGGCGACCGCATCTACGTCCAGTCGCAGCCGATCATCAGCACGCAGAACTTCCTGGTGAAGTACCTCGCGCCGGTCGAGAAGATTCTCGGCGTCACGCTGCTCGGGGCGACCACGGTCAACACGATCAATGGGCAGCAGTAGGCCGCGGCGTCGTGTAGAATGACGGATGGAGACCACTGCGAGGCAAACAATGACCACACGACACACGACCCTGAATCTCGTCGCCCTCGGCGGGTTGGCCCTAATCGGCGGGCCGGCGGCGGCGCAGGTGGGCATCAACCCCTACGCTGGGCTGCCGAACTTCAACGCCCCGGCCATGCGACCGTACGCGGCGATGCCGGGCCTCAGCCCGTATCTGAACATCGCCGGCGGCGTGGGGAACAACCGGATCAACAACTCCGCGATCAACTACTTGAACTTCGCCCGGCCGGCCATCCAGGCGCAGAACCCACTGTCGGGCTTTTACGCC
>CAZNSL010000328.1:0-6598 GCA_964574975.1 uncultured Alcaligenaceae bacterium
GAGTTGTTTGAGCGTCTCGATGGTCTCGTGCGTGTCGTTCCAAACGGTGAAACGGACCTCCGCAGCGGCTGGGTCCGGCGTGCGGAAGCGGAAGAGGTCGCTGACGGCGGACTCGTTCTCGAGGCGGCGGATGTCGTAGGGACCGCGGAAATCGACGCGCACGGCGTGGACGCGGTACGCGTAGCGGGTGGCCGGCTTGAGACCGGTGAGCCGCACCTTGAACGCGCGCTCATCGAACGGCATCAAGCCCTGCTGGGCACCGGAGGCGCGCCGCCCCAGCGAGTCGGTCTCGCCGTACTCGACCCAGCCGGTGGCCGGGGCGCTCGTCGCCCAGAGGACCGTGACGGCATCCGCGGTGGGGTTCGTGAGGACGGGCTGACTGAGGAGTCGAAACCCCTCCTCCGGCGGCTGCGAGCATGCCGCCGACCCGGACAACAAGCCTGCCGACGCGGTCAGGAACGAGCGGCGGGAGGGACTGCCGATTTTCATGGGAGACCCTTTCACGGGCGCGGCGATGGCGTCAGGTTATGCGAACGGCTCGCGTTGACGACCGCGCGCCGGAGTTGACCGTCGCGCCCGCCCACGAGAATGCTTCCGTCCGGGGCGACCGCGACGCAGTAGGCCGCGCCGTCCAGAGCCGGCCGGTCGTCGCGCACCTCCGCCGTGTCGGGGTCGATCAGCCGCACGCGGCCGTCCTTGCAGGCGACCACCGCCGTGCCGCCGTCCGCCGTCCAGGCCACCGCGAGCGGCACCGCCTCCAACCGGGCGAACCGGACCAGCCGGCCGATGGTCGGCTGCCAGAAGCGGACGGTACGGTCGTCGCTCACCGACGCGACCATCGGCGGGACCGCGCCACGACTAGGCCGCAGCGCGAGGTCGTGGACCGGCCCGGTGTGGTTCGACAGCGTGCGACTTGCCGCCCCGGTGCGCACGTTCCAGAGCCGCAAGCTTGCGTCGATGCCCGCCGACAGCAACTCGCCATCGCCGGGGAGGAACTCGACGGCGAGTACGCCGCGCGAATGGCCCTCCAATGTGCGGCTGGCACCGTCACCGGCCGCCGCGTGAATGCCGACGGTCCCATCTGCCGAGGCCGTGGCGAGTGCGGCCGAGTCGGAACGCCAGGCCACGGCGTATATGAGGTCGCGGTGCGGGCTGAAGCGGCGGAGCAACTCCCGGCTCGGCCAGCGGTACAGCTCCACCGTGCCCCGACTCGCGGGCGTCCCTCCGACCGCGGCAAAGGTCTTGCCGTCGGGCGAGAAGGCCAGGTCGTGGACGTGTGCGAGTTCCGTCGCCAGCTTGACGGCCGGCGTCGGATCGGGCCAGGTGCGTATCCCTAATCCGGCCTGCGAGCCGACGACGATCGCCTTGCCGTCGGGGGCGAACGCGATGGCGGTGATGGGCGGCTCGGCGGCAGCCGCCGGCGCGATGGCGACGAGGACGAACGGAAGGACGAGCCGGATCACGCGAGTAACTCCCGCACGATGGTGCCGCCCTGGTTGACCGGGACCGGACGGCCGTCTGCCGTGTGCAATTCGCGGTCGGGGTCCACGCCGAGCAGGGTGTAGATCGTCCGCGCCAGGTCGGCCGGGGTGACGGGACGGTCGCTCGGGCTCTCGCCGACGCGGTCGCTTGCGCCGACGACCTGGCCACCCGCGATGCCGCCGCCCGCGAGGGCCACGCTGAACGCCCGCGGCCAGTGGTCGCGGCCGCCCTGCGCATTCACTTTCGGCGTACGCCCGAACTCGCCCATCGCCACGACGAGCGTCTCGTCGAGCAGGCCGCGCTCGGCCAGGTCGCCGACGAGGGCGGCGAACGCCAGATCGAACGTCGGGATCAGGCCGACCCCCACCTTGGCACCCGCGTACCCATCCTTGAGGCGCAAGACGAGGTCGCCGTGGGTGTCCCAACCGGTGTTGGTGACGGTCACGAACCCGACGCCGCGCTCGACCAGCCGGCGGGCCAGCAGGCAACTCTGCCCGAGCGTCCGCGGGCCGTAGCGCGCCCGAACGGCAGGTTTCTCGTCCGACAGGTCGAACGCCCGCTTCGCCTCCGGCGACGCGACCAGCCGGTATGCCTGCTCGAACTCGGCGTCGGCCGCCGGCGGGTCGGACTCGGTGGCCCGTTGGAGTTGATCCAGTTGCGCGACGAACGTGCGGCGACGTTCGACCCGGCCAGCCGTGAGGCCGGGGTAGAAGTCGAGGTCGCGGACGCGGAAGTCGGGCTTCGCCGGATCGCCGCCGACCGCAAACGGACGGTTGGCCGCGCCGAGGAACCCGGCTCCGGCCGTCGGCCGATCGTCGGGCACCGCGACGTAGGCCGGCAGCGTCGGCCGGCCGCCGCGAGTGTGCGAAACGACGGCTCCATAGCTCGGGTAGTCCAGCACCGGCGACGGCTTGTACCCGGTCATCAGGTAGTGGTTCGCCAGGCCGTGTTCGCCGAGCGGCGATGTCATCGAGCGGACGACTGCGATCTTGTCCGCGATCCGGGCCACGTTCGGAAGCAGTTCGCAAACGTGTATCCCAGGGACGGCGGTCGGGATCGGCTCGAACGGCCCACGGACTTCGCTCGGCGCATCCGGCTTCAGGTCGAACGTTTCGAGATGACTGGGACCGCCGTCGAGCCACAGGAGGATGCACGACTTCGCGCGCGGCGTCGTCGCGTCGCCGGCCCGCAGGCGGAACAAACCGGGAAGCGTCAGGCCGAGGGCCGTCAAGCTACCGACGCGCAACGCATCGCGGCGGGTCACGCCGTCGCAGCGGGGAGTGGATGTCGGCATGGCGATGGCTCCCGTCAGTGGTTCGTGCGGAATTCGGCGCAGCTCAATAGGCTCCAGACGACATCTTCGAGCCATTCGGCCCGGCCGTCGTTGCCGATGCGCGACCGCTGGTCGCGCCAGTAGTCCCACTCGGTCGCGGTCGGGCGACGGCCGAGGGCTCGCAGGGTGAAGTCGGCGATGATCTCGTCGTCGGATCGGCCGGCGGCGATCGCCCGGTGGAGTCGACCGTCCCGCGCCGCGATCTTGCGGTTGACCAACGCGCCGTTGATCTGGTGCAACTTCGCCGGCAAGCCGCCATTCGCCGTGGCCCCCTCGCACGATGTTTCCCGCGAACAGCGGCCCAGTACGTCGAGCGACGGCGCGGGCGTGCGCGGGTCGGACAGCGCGACGGCGCGCGTCCCGACCGGCTCGTCGCCGTAGCGGTCGGACACGCCGGTCGCGTCGGCGAGGGCATCGGCCAGCACCTCGGCCTCCAGCGGGCGGCGATAGGACCGCGCGTAGAAGCGGTCGTCGGCTTGGTTGTCCCGCGTCGCGGTGTCGCCGCGGCCGTAGGTCTCGCTCAGTGCGATAAGCCGGAGCGTGTGCCGGATGTCGTGGCCGTGCCGCACGAAGTCGTCGGCGAGCCGGGCGAGCAGTTCGGGGTGCGTCGCCGGGTTGGTATCGCGGAGGTCGTCGGCCGGCTCGACGAGGCCGCGGCCGAACATCGCTCGCCACAGGCGGTTGACGGCGGCCCGCGCGAAGTACGGGTTGTCTGCGGCCGTCAGCCACGCGGCGAACGCGGCACGACCGTCGGCGGCCGGATCGAGGTCACGCACGCCGGGAATCCGCGGAACGGCCGGCTCACCCGTGCGCGGGTTCGTCACCGCGCCGCGGGCAGCGATCTTGACCACTCGGCCACGGTCGAGCCTCGCAAACACCGCGGCGAGGCCGTGGTAGTCGTCCTGCGTCCAGCGGTCGAGCGGATGATTGTGGCAATTGGCGCACTGGAGCCGGACGCCGAGGAACGCCTGCGCGACCAGTTCGGCCTGCCCGCGGGCATCGTTCGCCAGCCGGGCGAAATAGGCTGGCCCGACCGCGTGGGAATCGCCGACGGCGGTGACCAGTTGCCGTGCCACGACATCGTACGGCGTGCCGCGGCGAACCTGCTCGCGCAGCCAGCCGTGCAGCGCCGCCGCGCCTGCCTTTTCGTTCGGCAGCGCCCGGACGCGGAGCAGGGCCGCCAGGCGGAACGTCCAGTAATCCGCGAAGGCGTCGCTCCCGAGCAAACGATCGACCAGGGTCGCCCGTTTGTCGGCGGAACGGTCGGCGAGGTACGCTTCGACCTCGTCCGGCGGCGGCAACATCCCCGTTAGGTCCAGTCGAACCCGCCGCAGGAACGTCGCGTCGTTCGCGGGCGGCGATGCCGGCAGGCGCAGGACGGCAAGCGATTTCAGCACCTCGTCGTCGATGACGTTGGCCCGATGTCGCGTTGCGTGGTCCACCGGGGTATCCGCCAGCGGCAGCGTCAGTCGGATCGGCGCGACGCGGTTGAGGAAGCGAGCGATGACGACGTGCTGCCCGCGGCGGCGGACGGTGGCGCTGGCGGAGTCGATCGCCACGGCCGCGGGATCGGTCGCCGCGAACACCGTCCAGGCGGTCACGTCCTCGGCCGGGCCGTCGTCGAATCGGGCCGACGCCGCCAGCGGCACCGCGTCGCCCGCCGTCCCGACCACGCGCTCGGCCGGACGGACCTCGAATTGCGTCAACCGGCGCGGCGGCAGTCGGCGGGCACCGGCCGCGATCCATTCGACGAGCCGCTTCGCGCCGGGGCCGTCGGCGTCGAGTCGAATGCCACCCTCGTGATCCAGCACGCCCGTCGGCTTCTGGAGCAGCAGGCTCTCGGCGGGCCGCGCGAGGTTGACCCGCCGGCCCTCCAGTTCGCGGACGATGGCGTCGAAGTCGGCGGCTGGGTCGCCGCCGAACAGCGACAGGTGGAACCCGCCGCGCCCCGCGGCCGCCCCGTGACACGCCCCGGCGTTGCAGCCGGCCCGCGCGAACACCGGGACGATCTCGGTGTCGAAGTCCACCGGTCGGGCCGGCAGGGCCGCGAGGGCCGCGAACAACAGGCCGGTCGAGATCATGGGCGACCGTCCTTCGTCTCGCCCTTCGCGCCGCCATATTCCCTGGCCCACTTGCGGAGGTAGTCGCGGGCCGGCGGCGTGCCGTAGTCGTCGAGCTTGCCGCCCTCGACGACGGCGCGGGCAATCCGGCCGACTTCCTTGCGGGCTGCCTCGTTGCCCTTGATGTGGGCTTCGACGGCGGCCGCCGCCATGTCCACGTCCTCCTTGGTGGCGGTCTTCCGGATCACCGCGCGGAGCAAGCCCGGTAGCTTCGGGTCGGCGACCGCCCGGCCCGGCATGGCCCGTTCGCCAGTCAGGTCTTCGAGCTTCGGCATCTCGCCGCCGGCCACCTTGATGACCTCCTTGAGGACCTTCGGCAGATCGGCCTGAAGGCTGGGCTGGACGAGGGGGAAGTTGGCCGTGACCTTACCTTCCTTGCCCACCAGGATGGTGAGGGTGACGTTGCGGTTCAACCCATAGCTGCCCGGCCCCTCCTTGCCGTCCGGCGAGATGCCGACGGGCGCGTCCTTGGCCAGAGCGTGGCGCATCCGCTTGAGGGCGTTCTCGGCCTCGGTCGCGTCGTCGGCCAGCCAAACGATGCCGGTGTGCAACCCATCCTTCGACCGGCTCGCGGTGTAAGTCGTCAGGGCGCGCGTGAACCCGACCGACGGCCGATTGACCTCGTGGACGAAGACCAGGACGATCGGCTTGCCGCCGGCCCGTTTGACGAAGTCGATCTCCTTGCCGGCGTCGGCGTCGAACGCGCCGCGGACCTTGAGCGGCGGCAGCTTCTCGCCGACCTGCGGCCCGGAGAACACCTTGTCGTCGGCGCGGCCGATCGTGGCGGCGAGGGCGAGGAATGCGAACAGGCTCAGGCGCGTCATCGTGGGGTCAACCTCCCGCGGTCGAGGTGCGATGGTGGGTCGGGACCGGATGTCTTGCCGACGACGAACTGTGGCACCGTTTGCATCTCGTCGAAGACGCCACTACTTGGCGGGTTTGGCCTGCGTGGCCAGCCGACTCAGGTCGGCCCCGCGTAGCGCCCCTTCGACCAGGTCGGGCAGCCGTTGCGGCGTGCAAGCGAAGCACGGGATGCCCAGGGCCGCCAACTTGCGGGCCAACCTTTCATCGTAGCTCGGCGCGCCCGCGTCCGACAGGGCCAGCAGGCACATCGCTCGCACGCCCGCCGCCGCCAACTCGCCGAGGCGGCGCACCAGTTGCGCTTCGTTGCCGCCCTCGTAGAGGTCGGTAATCAGGATGAAGAGCGTCTTCTTCGGGTCGGTGACGAACCGCTCGCAGTAGGCGACGGACTTGTTGATGTCGGTGCCGCCGCCGAGCTGCACGCCAAAGAGCATGTCCACCGGGTCGTTGCCGCACTTCTCGGTCAGGTCGACGACCTCCGTGTCGAACGCGACGACGTGCGTGTCGAGGGCCGGCAGGCTGGCGAAGATCGAGCCGCACACTGCTCCGTACACGACCGAGTCGGCCATCGAACCGCTCTGGTCCATGTCCACGATGACCGTCCACGCATTCGACCGTTGCGCCCGGCTGTAGAAGTACACCCGCTCCGGCACAATGGTGCCGAGTTCGGCGCGGTAGTTCTTGAGGTTGCGGCCGATGGTCCACTTCCAGTCGATGGCACTTGCGCTCGGCAGCGGCGAATGCTCCTTGCGGTTGAGCGCGCCGAGGACCGCTTGCCTGAGTCGTTGTTCGAGCTTCTTCT
>CAZNSL010000329.1:0-6596 GCA_964574975.1 uncultured Alcaligenaceae bacterium
CATCACCGACGACCTGTTCTTCCTGCCCTACGTCGTCTGCCACTACGTCGCCATCACCGGCGATGCCTCGGTGCTGGACGAGCGCGTACCGTTCTTGAGCGCCCCGGTCTTGCGGCCCGATCAGGAGGAGGTGTACGACCTGCCCGGCGTCGGCTCCGAAACCGCGACGGTGTACGAACACTGCCTCCGCGTCCTCGGTCATGCGGAGCGCGTCGGGCCGCACGGCATTCCGCTGATGGGCACCGGCGACTGGAACGACGGCATGAACAAGGTCGGCGCACACGGCAAGGGAGAAAGCGTCTGGAACGGCTGGTTCTTCATCCGCGTCCTGAAAGATTTCGCCGAACTGGCGGCGACGCGGAACGACGAGCCGACTGTCGCGCAGTGTCGCGCCCGCGCCGAAGCGATCCGAGCCGCGCTTGAGGAACACGCCTGGGACGGCGGCTGGTATCGCCGGGCGTATTTCGACGACGGTACGCCGCTCGGTTCGGCGACGAACGACGAGTGCCAGATCGACGCTTTGCCGCAGGCGTGGTCGGTCATTAGCGAAGCCGGCGACTCCGTGCGCAGCGCCAAAGCGATGACGGCACTCGACGAGCGACTCGTCAACCCGGAGGGGCACCTCATCCACCTCTTCGTGCCGCCCTTCGACGACGGGCCGCTGCAACCGGGGTACATCAAAGGCTACGTCCCCGGCATCCGCGAGAACGGCGGGCAGTACACCCACGGCGTCATCTGGGCGATTCTGGCGACGGCCCTGCAAGGTCGCGGCGACCGAGCGGTCGAATTGTGGGAGATGCTCAACCCCGTCAACCACGCCCGCACGCCGGCCGAGGTCGCGGTGTACAAGGTCGAGCCGTATGTCGTCTGCGCCGACGTGTACGGCGCGCCGCCGCACGTCGGTCGCGGCGGCTGGACATGGTACACCGGCGCGGCCGGTTGGATGTACCGCGTCGCCCTCGAAGCGATCCTCGGCTTCCGGCTTCGCGGCGACACGCTCGCGCTGGAACCGTGCGTCGCCAAGGCGTGGCCAGGCTTCGAGATCACCTACCGCCACAAGTCGGCGACGTACAAGGTCGTGGTGGACAACGCAGCGGGCGTCGGCCGTGGTGTCAAGTCAGTGGCGCTCGACGGTGCCGCGGTGCCGAGCGGGACGGTGCGGCTGGCCGACGACGGCAAGACGCACGAGGTCCGCGTCGTCCTTGGGTAACCGCGTCGTTCCGAGAAACCACGTCCGGTTTCACCCGACTGGCCGGTCCACTGGCCCCAGGTAATCATCACCTCCGTACAGTGGTATCGCGGACGATTGGTGGAACGCCTCGGTCGGGGGGCGGCCTGTGCGATTCATCGTGTGCGATGACGTGATCGACGCGGCCGCCGCCAATGACATCGAGCGGCTCATGTACGGCTTTCCGTGGAACTATAATCCCGATGTCAACTATGGCGTGCCGCCGCCCAACCGCGAAATGAATCCGGGCGTGATCCACGGCGACCCGCGCTTCCAGGACTCGCACGGCTTCTCGAACGTCATTTTCCCCGGCATGGTCCAGGACGCGCCCTGGTTCAAGTCGTCGCAGTTCGTGCTCGAACGGTTCCTGGTCCGCAATAGCGTCACGGCCGCCAAGGTGATGCGCATCAAGGCCAACTTGCTGGTTCGCTGGGCCGGTGAGGGCGGCCCGAAGCCGTTCGCTCCGCACGTCGACCTGCACGAACCGCATTGGGTGGTCATCTATTACGTCAACGACTCGGACGGCGACACGCTGATCTTCGACAAGACGTTCCCGGATAAGGAGAACGCTGTCGTCGTCGAGTCGGTCAGCCCCAGGAAGGGCCGGGCCGTCCTCTTCGACGGCCGGCACTATCATTGCGGCACGGCTCCTCACCAGCACGACACGCGCATCGTGATCAATTACGACTTTGTTTGACCCGTCATCTTCCTCGTTCCCTCGTTCGCCGCTCCGCGGCGTGACGGCCTTTCCGCCGCTCTGCGGCGATGAAGCGGCAATGGCGTTGCCGGTACATCGCCGCGGAGCGGCGGACGAAAGCGCTAGCCGCGCCGCCGTTTGGTCCGCGCCGTGCGCTGCGGGCGGGCGGCAGCCGGGCCTCCGCCGGCGACGCGGAAGTCGAGCTGTCGACGGTTCAAGTCCATTCGCACCACCTCGACGCGCACCTTGTCGCCGAGCCGGTAGCGTTTCTTCCTCCGCCGGCCTTCCAGCGTTTGCGACTCGTCGTCGTAGGCGTAGTAGTCGTCCGACAGCGTGCTGACGTGGACCAATCCCTCGGCCGGGAACGTCTCGGCTTGGCCGAAAAAGCCATCGAGCGATTACTGTCGCCACCAGACGTTGGCAAGACCTTGGCGAGTGAGACAACGAGTATTGTCTTTTTCTCGTGCTTTTTGCTTGCGTTTAGGTTTCGAGCCGGTTAACTTACCAACACGTTGGGTGACGGTATCTGCGGCAGGAAGCACCAGCGATGATCACCAGAGCGACCACAGACGTGCGGTATGGTCCTCCCCCCCGACGAGGGCCGCACGCACTTCGCGATCTATTGGCCCTTCAGAGCGATGAACTTGGCCGAGTCGATCCCGTTGAGGTCAATTTGCTCGTAGCCCAGCACTTGGACAGCTTGCAAAACATCGACATCCCCGAATACCAAAGGATGGTGGATGTTTGGACTGACGACTTCCGTCGCCGCCTTCCAGAGGCGGAACATCACTTCCGGCAGACGCCCGGCGATTGGAACAACGACATCCACTTCTTCAGGCTCGGCGTGTTGTGTTGGTTCTTGGGGGAGGTTCTGGCGATCCGGTATCGTGAAGATCAGAAACACCTCAAGAGCATCCGCTACACTAACCCCGAAGACCTGTTCATAAACGGGCTGATAGACGCGAGGGAAGGGACGTGCGGCAACATGCCTGTACTGTTCCTCGCACTGACATGGCGGCTTGGCTGGCCCGCAACGTTGATCGTTGCGGGCAACCACATGCTCTGCCGCTACGACGACGGCAACGTCCGGCACAACATCGAGACGACGAACTTCGAGGGCGGCGGGTTCCGTTCTCCGCCGGACGACTTCCTGCGGAAGGAAAGGAAGATACCCGAACTTGCAGTCCGGAACGGATCCGACCTTTGCCCGTTGACCCCGAAGCAAATGCTCGGTTGGTTTTTCGGCCTGCGGGGGCGTTGTTTTGCCTCAGTCGGAACGGGAACTTGTCTTCGCGTGAGTTAGCGGCAATACTCTCGCGGAGGATTTTCGATGCCTCGAATCCGTCGTCACTTCACCCCGGAGCAGAAGGTCGCGTTGTTGCGCCTTCACCTGCTCGAAGGCAAGGCCGTCTCCGACATCTGTGAGGAGCACGGGCTGGCCGTCAACCTCTTCTACCTCTGGCAGAAGACTTTCTTCGAGAACGGCGGCGCGGCCTTCCAGAACACCGGCAAACGCCACAAGACCGTCGCCGACGCCAAA
This sequence comes from uncultured Alcaligenaceae bacterium, assembly GCA_964574975.1. Classification (GTDB taxonomy): domain Bacteria; phylum Planctomycetota; class Planctomycetia; order Gemmatales; family Gemmataceae; genus JAXMAS01. Next base: position 3,466 of record CAZNSL010000329.1, read on the forward strand.
GACCGCACCATTGCCACCCTCCGGGACAAACTCCAACGCAAGAACGAGGTCCTCTCCGAACTCATGGAAGAACACGTCCAGCTAAAAAAAGGGCTTGGGGAACTCTGACCGGCGCCTGGGTTCCCCACGACACGCGCGATACCATCGTCGATTTCGTCAATCGCTGGTCCGCGGCGACCGACATCACCGTGCGCTTGTTTTTGGTCTGGATCGGCATCGTCACGTCCAAGTGGCACTCGTGGAAGGACCGCTACGGCAAAGCCAACGAACACAACGCCTGGATCCCGCGCGACCACTGGCTCGACGACGCCGAGAAGCAGGCCATCGTGCGCTTCCACCACGACCACCCCCTGGAGGGCTACCGACGCCTCACCTTCATGATGATCGACGCCGACGTCGCCGCGTGCAGCCCGGCGAGCGTCTACCGCGTCCTCAAGGACGCCGGGTTGCTCGACCGCCACAACCGCAAGCCCTCGCTCAAGGGCACCGGCTTCGTGCAACCGCTGCGACCGCACGACCACTGGCACGTCGACGTCGCCTACCTCAACATCGCCGGCACGTTCTACTACCTCTGTATCGTGCTCGACGGCTGTAGCCGTTCGATCGTTCACTGGGAGATTCGGGAAGCCATGACCGAAGCCGACGTCGAGCAGATCGTGCAACGCGCCCGCGAACGTGTGCCCGGCGTCACGCCGCGGATCATCTCCGACAACGGCCCGCAGTTCGTGGCCAACGACTTCAAGCAGTTCATCCGTCTGTGCGGCATGACCCACGTCCGTACCTCGCCTTACTACCCTCAAAGCAATGGCAAGATCGAACGCTTTCACCGGACCATCAAGGGCGATTGCATCCGCCCACAGACGCCGTTGTCGCTCGACGACGCCCGCCGCCTTGTGGCCGACTACGTCACGCACTACAACACCGTCCGCTTGCACAGTGCCATTGGCTACATCACGCCCCAGGCCAAACTCGAAGGCCGCGACAAAGCGATCCTGGCCGAACGGGATCGGAAACTCGAAGCCGCCCGCGCCCGACGAGCGGTCAACCGTCAAGCCGCGCGGCGAACCGCCCTCGACCCGTCGCCGCCAAACACTACAACGGAATCACACACTCGCCCGCAACCACTGCCGCTTTAACGACGCGAAGACAAAACTCCCGTTCACGCTGAACCAATACAGCGTCACCACCAAGATAGCAACCACTTGGAGTGGGCCGAGAAAGACTATTTGTTTGCGCGGGCGTTGTTTCCCGAAAGCCGACACCTCTACAGCGAGCAGATGGGTGTCGGCCTCGAACTTTGGGCAAGCCGTTTCGAGCCGGGCGAGCGCGGACACCCCATAAACATGGCGCGGTGGATCATGGACGGCGGCTTGGGAGGCTGGAAGGAAGTTTCCTATTCCATTCCAATGCCGCCAGGTGTGTGGACAGAGTTCAACTCGAACGATCTCTGCTTGGGGAGCCCTCCATGATGTCGACATCGACGCTGCGGCGAGATCGCTTCACGCCACGCAGTCCGGTCGGCTTTGCCGCCGGCGATGCGAACCTCTACAGGTACGTCGGCAACAGCCCGACCAACAGAACCGACCCGTCGGGGCTTTTCGACGAGAAGTTGTTCTGGGAGTACGTCAAGCGACTCAATCCCGAAGTCTACTTCTGGTGGAAGTTGGTGATTGGCGGGCGGGGCAAGATCGTACAGAGAGACGCTGGATGGAATCCGCTCAACGGCGCAATCCTTACAAAGAAAGTCCGCGGCACAAGTACCGAGATCGACGGCGTACTCACGGACATTCTGTATTTGCACGAGGGCTTCTCCGAAGGCGAAGCCGCAGAAGCATTCATTGCCCACATGCTAGATCCTGGATCGTATTTTGGGAGTCGGTATTCGGCTCGAAACGCCGACACCCCAGAAGGATACAAATGTTGGCAAGAGGCGTTCAAAAGGGAAATGGCGAAGGCCGCACTTGAGGGAGTATCGTGGATCGGCACGTTCTACTCTCTGCAACTAAAGGGAGTGGATTGGGCCATCACTGCTACGAACGTGGTCAACGGTACCATTGATCCGACTGATTACCTGACGATCCTTCGCACGCTTCCGCTGATGAAGAACAGCTCGATTTACATTTTCGACAAGGCCGGCAAACAAATTGCCAAGGTCACCAAGGCACAAGCAGAGTTACTTGGGTCGCTGAAATTGCCTGCGGCCGTTTCTAGCAAAATGTTGCTAGGAACCGGCCGAGTTGCGGGCAAAATCGTCGGCGTGCAAACCTTGAAAGAATGGGCTGCAGTATTCGCCAAGCGGGGAGTTTTTTTCAAGTTACTGATAAGGCTCTCAAGGCCGGTGAAGTAGCAAAATTCAGTGTTACAAGATTGTCCGATGGAAGCCATAGGTTAGAGTTATTGGTGCGTCCGGACGCCTCGATGTATGAGGTTCTTCACGAGATCGGTCACTATTTGCACTACCTTGAAATCGGGCCTGACGAATGGATGCGACTGAAAGACCTTGCCGGCCAAAAGCTAAAAGAGCGTCGCGTGCTTGAGATGATGGAAACCATTTTCAGGCAACTCATATCCAATGACGAGTTTCGACATGCCGTTGGCAACTGCGCACTTTGGGATGTCAAATGACGAAAGAACAAGCTATCGAACTTGCTGACGCCTTCGTAAAGTCGAACGGCCTCGAGGTCACTAGCGTCGAAGCAGTGAAAAAGGTCGCAGGTTCGGTTCTGTTTCCGGCAATCGAGGGGGACATCTGGGTAGTGTTCTACAGAAAAGACCTACCAGAAAATGTCGCGGAAGGGAACAACTTCTATGTCATCTGCGTGGAAGAACAAACTAGACATACATACTTACGCTCCCCCTGTTGACCTCGCGTGTTCATCGTGTACCCGTCGCGGCTCGGTTGGCCCCGGAGAAAGTTGGCGGCTACCCAACCGCGCCGGGTTCACCCTGACGGCGACGGGATGTTGTGCATTCAATGTCGCTGCCGGCGGGTTCGCGCCGTGCGCTGCGCCCGTCCGACCGCCGGCCCACCTTCAACGACGCGGAAATCCAACTGCCGCCGATTCAGGTCCACGCGCACCACCTCGACGCGCACCTTGTCGCCGAGCCGGTAGCGCTTCTTCGTCCGCCGG
>CAZNSL010000330.1:0-6593 GCA_964574975.1 uncultured Alcaligenaceae bacterium
ATTTCTTCGTTCGACATGGAAAAGACCGCCATCGGCTCGCCCTGTTGCTCGACGACGTAAGTCACTGCGTCGCGAACGAATCGCGCGTCGAACAGATATCGCGTACTCCCGTGACGTGCCCATCGCCGACGATCCGAGCTGTCGTACCCGGTCTCCGTCAATCGGCGACTGGCGTAAACCTTGAAGTCGTTCATGGCCTTTTCGGGAGGCACACCCGCTGACACGACCACGTGAACGTGGGTACTGCGGACGTGGACCGCGAACAACCGCCAGCCGCGGAACCGGCACACCTCCGAGACAGTCGCCAGGACGATAGCCCGCCGCCCAGCGTCGAGCGTGTAGGGGAGTTGAACCATTCGTTCGACGACAGCCCGCTGCCGTCGGTTGTCCGTCGGCAGGGTTGGCAAGCCAAACTGGTTGTGGTCGATATCGACCGATCCGGCATCGTCGCCGTGGAGACGGGTGCCGTAACAGGAGAACGTGATGAAGTAGGCAAGGGCGTCGTTCACAAGATCCCTCCTCCCTACGAGCCGCGTGCGTGAGCGAGCGCTCGAGGCTCAACCTACGAGCCGCGCGCGGTCGAGGTTCGCCCTAGGAGCCGCGAGCGTAAGCGAGCGGTTGGACACCTCGACCGCTCGCTTACGCTCGCGGCTCGTACGAACCATTGTCGGACACCTCGACCGCTCGCTTACGCTCGCGGCTCCTAGGTCATTGCCGCATCCACGTACAACCCCCTCTCGCGGACGTACGCCTCGACGGCCTGCGGCAGCATGTAGCGCACGCTGCGCCCCTGGGCCACGCGCCGCCGCAGGTCTCGGCTCGAAAGGTCGAATAGCGGCACGTCCACCGCCTCCAGCCGCACTGCCGCCGTCGGCAGCCCCAGTGACGCGGCCAGCGACTCTCGGCTCATGACTGGGTGCCCCACGCGCTCCATGACCACCAGCCCGGCGCAGGCGACGATGCGCTGCGGCTCGCGCCAACGCGGCAGGTCCGGTAAGGAATCGCTGCCGAGAAGGAAGAACAATGTCGCACCAGGATGGCGCGCTTGCAGTTCATCGAGCGTGTCGGCCGTGTAACTGGGGCCGGCGCGGTCCTTTTCGAGTTCGTCGATGCGGAATTGCCCGTGGCCGGCGATGGCCAGTTGCAGCATCGCGACGCGGTGTTCGAACGAGGTGATGGCGCGGTCGGTCTTGAGCGCGTGGCGGGCAGCCGGCACGAACAGCACCAGGTCGAGCCGGGCTTGCTCGCGGCACTGTTCGGCCAGGACCAGATGACCGAAATGAACCGGGTCGAACGTGCCGCCGAAGACGCCGATGCGCATAGTGTTGTTCCGGTTAGCGACGCTTCGAAGAAGCGTCTCGCAAGCGCCCGGCCGCCGCCTCCGGCGACAGCGGGTTGACGAACGTGCCGCAGGCCATCTCGAATCCGGCCACGCCCGTCAGGCGCGGCAGCAGTTCCCAATGCCAGTGGTAGGCCGGCGTTTCCGCCGCTCGCAGCGGTAACTCGTGCAGGAGGTAGTTGTACGACAGGTCGGCTTCGAGTTCGCCGAGCCGGCCGATGAGCCGGTGTAACGCAGCGGCCATCTCGGCGACTTCGGCATCGGACGAGTCGGCGAAGTGGCCGCCGTGCCGCCGCGGCAGCACCCACGTCTCGTACGGGAACCGCCCCGCCCACGCCGCAAACGCAACGACGTGATCCCCCTCCCAAACGATGCGTTCCCCGCTCGTCGTTTCCCGGGCCACCAAATCGCAGTACACACAGCGTCCGTGCGCGGTGCGGTAGTGCTCGGCCCCGACGTACTCGGCTTCCAGTTCGCGCGGCACCCGGCCCAGGCCGAGGATTTGTGAGTGAGCGTGCGACACCGACGCCCCGGCGGCCGTACCGTGGTTCTTGAAGACTTGCGCGTACGCCAACCGGTCGTCGGCCGCGAGTGCCCGCAGCCGGGCGCGGTAGACGCCGAAGACAGTTTGCACCTGGGCGACCGGCAATGCCGCCAGCGATGCCTCGTGATGTGGGCATTCGAGAACGACTTCGTGAATTCCGACGCCGGGCAGGGAGGCGAACAACGCATCGTCTTGGGTCGCGGCCGCGGAGTCGAGGCGGCAAGCCGGGAACTTGTTCGGCACCACGCGCACGCGCCAGCCGGGCGAGTCCGGTGCGGTGCAGGCAGTGCGAACGGCGCATATCTCGTGCGGCGTCTCGCACTCCTGGCCTTCGCAGAATTGGCATGTCCGGCTGCGCTCGGCGGGCGGCCCGGCGCGTTCGATCGGTCGCCCAGCGCGCTCCGGCGACACGTAGACCCAGCGATCGACGACGGGGTCTCTGCGCAACCGCGGCGGGGCGGTGGAACGGCTCGTCATGGGGCGCAGTGTATCGCGCGCTGGCACATTGAGCCCGACGCGCCAGCGAGGGAAAAGGCCTCCCTCGCTGGCGCGTCGGGCTCAATGCGCATGCAATTCCGCGGCAGGCTCACGCCTTCGCGTACCGTTCGGCGACATTCTTCCAGTTGACCACCTTCCACCACTCGGTGACGTACTTGGCGCGCAGGTTCTGATACTTCAAGTAGTAAGCGTGTTCCCACACATCGACGCCTAGGAGCGGAGTCGCGCCCATCGCCAGCGGCGTGTCCTGATTCGGCGTACTGACGACCTTCAACTTGCCGTCGGCCTTCACCAGCCACGCCCAACCGCTGCCGAAGCGCTTCGCCGCCGCATCGTTGAACTCGGCCCGGAACTTGCCCAAGTCGCCCCACGTCGCCTTGATCGCGTCGCCCAGGGGACCGGTCGGCTCGCCACCGGCGTGCGGGGCCATCACCAGCCAGAACAGGGAGTGGTTGTAGTGCCCGCCACCGTTATTCTGCACCGCGGTACGCACGGCGGCCGGCACCTTCGACAGATCTCGCAGCATGTCTTCCAGCTTCATGCCGGCCAGCGACGGCGTCTTGGCGACGGCCTCATTCAGATTCTTGACGTAGCCTCCGTGGTGCTTGTCGTGGTGGATCTCCATCGTCCGCTTGTCGATCGACGGTTCGAGCGCGTCGTACGGGTACGGTAGCGGCGGCAGCGTGAAGGCGTCGGCGGCGCGGGCGGTGCGCGGCGCGATGGCCAGCGCGGCCGCCCCGGTGGCGACGGTGCGGAGCCACTGACGGCGTGTCGGGGTGTGCATCGAGTTCTCCGAGGTACGAGGGGACCGGGGCGCGTTTGCCCAGGACAAGCTACGCTGCTCCGCGTAGACAGGACAGGGCGATCCGCGAACCATGCAATCCCCGTTCCGGACTCAGCCATGAACCCACCGCTTCCCGCCCGCGACCGCCGCCTGATCGCCACCGGCACCGCCGCCGGCGTCCTCGGCTTCCTGCTGGCCGCGTGGGCCGTGACCGAACTCGCCGCCGTACCAGAGTTCGACACAACGGTGTCGCAGCGCATGCACGCCACCGGGCTGGCGTCGCCGCGACTGACGCAGGTCGTCAAGGCCGTCACCTGGCTCGGCTCGGGGTGGGCGCAAACGGGACTGACCGTTCTCGGCGTGGCTGCGGCCCTGGCCCAACGAAACCGGCGGTTGGCCCTCGTCTGGGTGGTGGCGATGGCCGGGCAGGGGCTGACGGTGGACCTGTTGAAGCGGTACTACGAGCGGCCGCGGGCAGTCTACGCGGATCCGCTCGCGGTCGAGAACACGTATAGCTTCCCCAGCGGCCATTCGGCCGGGTCGCTGTGCGGCTACGGCCTGTTGGGCCACGTCCTCGGCAGCCGGCGGCGCTGGCCGGTGCGGCTGCTGATCGGCTTCCTCGCGGCGCTACTCATCGCCGCCATCGGCCTGTCGCGCATCTACCTGGCGGTGCATTACGTCAGCGACGTGCTGGCCGGTTACTGCATCGGCACCGTCTGGCTGAGCGCGACGTTGTGGTGGTACGAGGCGGCCGCTGCCCGCGACGACCGCCGAGCGAATTCGTAGACTAATAGGCTGAACTAGAACGCGTCTCGAACGAGGAAGTGCCGTGCCGTCGATTCTCTACAGCGAAGTCCGCAAGGGTATGGTGATCGTCAACGACGACGGCCAGCTCTGCTACTGCATCAACCGCGACCTGCGCACCCCCGGCAACCTGCCGAGTAAGCTGACCCTGAAGCTCAAGAACCTCAAGACTGGCTTCGTCAACGACGTGCGCGTCCACCCCGAAGACAAGGTGCAACTCGCCTTTCTCGAAACCCGCCCGATGCAGTACCTCTACAAGGACGGCGACGGCTACGTCTTCATGGACCAGGAGACGTTCGACCAGACGACGCTCACGGACGAGATGGTCGGCGAGCTGATGCCGTACCTGAAGGAAAACGAGGTCGCCAAGGTCGTGTTCCACGAGGGCAAGGCGCTATCGCTGGAACTTCCGGTGACGGTGTCGATGAAAGTTCTCGAAACCGACCCGGTGCTGAAGGGCGCGACGGCCGTGGCCCAGTACAAGCCGGCCGTCTGCGAGACGGGGCTGAAGGTGAACGTGCCCGGCTTCATCGAGCGCGGCGAGACGATCACCATCGACACCCGCACCGGCGAGTACCAGGGCCGGGTCAAGGAATAACAGTAGTCGCTATATTGTCGTTGCGATGGTTCAGGCGCCAAGTCGTTTCGGGATCGGTCGTTCGGTGGGGGCGTCGTCGGCCAAGCCGAAGCGGTTGGCGTCGACCTCCAGCAGCATCAGGAGCATCGCCTTGACGGTCAAGGCGTCGAGCCGCAGCCGGCGCCCGCCGCGCCGCCGCCCGGCCAGCACCTGCCAGTGCAACCAGACCCACAGGTTGCGTAATACCCGCGCGATACCGACGAGCAGCAGGCGTACGGCCGGGTTGCGAGTGCCGGTGCGGGCCTGCCCCTGGTTCATTTGGCGGTAGCTCGACTCGATGCCGAAGCGGGTGCGGTACAGTTCGCTGACGGCGGCCGGGGCCGGAGGCGCGAACCCCCAGAAGGCGTACACCAACCGCTCGCGGCCGTGCTTGCCGCGGCGGCCGCGGCGATTGCGGACGTGGACGCCGATCCCGACCGTCGCCGGCCGCGGATCGGCACCGGCATCAGGAACGGGCACCGGGCCGCCTGGAGGTAGCGGATCACGTCCGCGGCGTAGAACCCGCGGTCCAGCAGCAGCACGTGTGGGCGAATGCGGATCCGGCGGGCGACGGCGAGCAGGCGTTGGACGACGGCCGCCATCGACTCGCCTTTGCGGACGTAGCTGAGGGCGACCGTAAAGCGTTGGCCCCGCAGGACGAGGTCGGCGGTGGCGTAGGCGTGGAAGTGCGTCGTCCCGCTCTTGGCCCGCGACTTGTACAACTCGTCGCGGTCACGCCAGGGCTGTCCGTGGTAGGACAAGAGAGTCAGGTCGATAGCTAACCGAACCCGGCGGCCCAGCCGCATCGGCCGGGTGGCGTGCAAGGCGTCATTGAGCCGCCGTTCCAAGGTGGCCAAGTCGGGCAGGTTGGCGTGCAGTGCCTTGCGGACCGTCTCTGGGGCGGGGGCGCGACGCAGGCCCAACGCGGCGGCGAACAGACTGGTGAGCCGGGCACAGGCGGCGAAGACGACGGTGAGGAGAACCTCGGCGGTACACACCCGCTTGTAGTCGGCGAGGCGAAGGTGGTCGCCCAGGATGTCGGTGGCGTACCAATGGACGGTCGCCGCGGTCAGGGTATACTGCATTCGACGCAAGCTCCTGCCCTGGAGTGATGATGTGTACTAACGTCATTCTCGGGACAGGACTTGCGCGCTTCGAGACCGCTCGACACTACCGCCACCAAACTTGGCGACTACTGAATAAGAGTGACTCACCACAGAGTCACAGAGGGCACAGAGAAAACACCGAGGAGAATCATTCAACTCTTCCTCGGTGTTTTCTCTGTGCCCTCTGTGACTCTGTGGTGAGTCACTCTTATTTCGGCGTCCCGCCCTCCGGTCGTGGTGGCTTGCTGTTGAGGTAACGCTCGACGCTCGATTTCACTTCCAGAATCGCCTCCTGGGCCGAGGCCCAGCCTAGCGGCTCGACGTGCATGCCTTCGAGCTGCTTGTAGGTGGCGAAGAAGTGTTCGACCTCGCGCAGGTAATGCGAGGGTACGTCGCCGAGGTCCTGGAACTCCGCGAACAGCGGGTCCGTGTGCGGCACGCCCAGCACCTTGAAGTCGTTGTGGCCGTGGTCCTTCATGCGGAACAAGCCCACCACCCGCGCCGCGATCAAGCAGCCGGAAAACGTCGGCTCGTTGACCATGACCAGCACGTCGAGCGGGTCGCCGTCCTCGGCGAGCGTCTGCGGGATGAAGCCGTAGTCGCCGGGGTAGTGGCTCGACGAATACAGGTAGCGGTCGAGCCGGATCAGTCCGGTCGTCTTGTCGACCTCGAACTTGCTGCGGCACCCCTTCGGGATTTCGACGATCGCGTGGACCACGCGCGGGATGTCCGGGCCGGGGGGCAGGTCCATGTACTCGGTGCGCGGCATGAGGCTCGTCCGGCGGGCGGGAGAGATACCGCCATTCTAGAGCGCACGCCAGATTGGAATAGCGGCCATAGGAGCCGCGAGCGTGAGCGAACGCCCACCATAGGAGCCGCGAGCGTGAGCGAGCGGTCGAAGC
>CAZNSL010000331.1:0-6580 GCA_964574975.1 uncultured Alcaligenaceae bacterium
CAAGGCGCGGCCGACACCGCCGCGCCCGCCCGCCGGCGGCCGGCGGTCGATGCACCTGCGCACCGGCGACGCCATCCCCTGCGACGTGACGCGGATCGACGAGAAGGGCGTCACCTTCAAGACTCCGCAGTCGGACGCCACCTTCGTCCCGCACGAGAAGGTCAAGAGCGTCGAACTGGTCCCGACGCGCGACGCACCGACCCTCGATGCGGCGAAACGCGACCGGCTGCTGACGCTGCCGCGGATGCAGCGCGACTCGCCGCCAACGCACCTGATCTGCTCCAAGACGGGCGACTTCCTCCGCGGGCGAATCGTCGCAATGGACGACGCGGTCCTCAAAGTCGAGGTCCGGCTGGAGACCAAGGAGGTGCCGCGCGAGCGGGTCGCGCAGATCATCTGGCTGCACGCCGACGAGCTAAAGGCTCCGGCCCCCGCCGCGCCGCCGGGCGCGTCGCGCGAGACGCGGGCGCAAGCCGTCAACGCCGACGGCCATCGGCTGACGTTCGTGGTCGGCACGTCCGACGGCAAGACGGTCAGCGGCACGAGCGACGTGCTGGGCGCGTGCCGGGCCACCGTGGCGGACGTGGACCAGTTGCTCTTCGGCAGCTTCATCGAGCAGTCGGCGGCCCGGCTGGCGTACCAGGACTGGAAGCTGCACCACGCCGTCGAGCCGAAGTTCGTCCAGGCCGACGCCGCGGACGCCGGCCCGGCCGGCACCGAGTCGCCGCTGGTCGGCCAGCCGGCCCCGAACTTCCAGTTGGACTTGCTCGACGGCACGCGCTACAAGCTGGCCGACCACAAGGGCCGGGTGGTCGTCCTCGACTTCTGGGCGACGTGGTGCGGTCCGTGTCTGCAATACATGCCGCAAGTCGACGAGGTGTGTCGCACGTTCGCCGATCGCGGCGTCGAGTTGCTGGCGGTCAACATGGAGGAGCCGCCGGGGCCGGTGAAGTCGATGCTGGAGCGGCACAAGCTGAAGATGCCGGTGGCCCTCGACCGCGACGGTGCGGCCGCGGCCAAGTATGCGGTCACGTCGATCCCGCAGACGGTGGTCATCGACCGCGACGGCAAGGTGGCCCGCCTGTACGTCGGAGGCGGCAAGGCCACAGCCGAGTCGCTGCGGAAGGCGCTGCAGGAGCTGACGGCGAAGTAACGGCTGAGGCGCTCGTTCAGTATCTGTGGGACTCAGTTGAACGCCTCGTTCCCAGGCTCTGCCTGGGAACGAACTGCTTCGGCGGCTCCGCCGCCCGCACGCCGACCGCACGAGTCCATCGGGGTTCGGCCGGCAGAGCCTGCAAGACAGTGCGTTCCCAGGCCGAGCCTGGGAACGAGGGGTAGGCGCTGCAGGAGCTGACGGCGAAGTGACGGCCGACGTCACGCCACTTCGAGTAGCGGCGGGCCGAGGTCGTCGAACAGCCGGGCGAGACAGCGCGTACTCTTGCCCCAGTCGAACCATTGGCCGGGGATCGTCGTCGCCGCCTCCACGTGCGTCGTCCGCGCGTCGCGGCGCTCGACCGTCACGACTACCTGGCCCTCCAGGGCGAACAGGTCCGATGGCAACTTGGCCTCGATGACGCAGCCTGCGTCGCCCTGGTGGACTTTGTCGAGCGGCAGGCCGTGCCGGGCGAGCGCGCACAGCACGTCCACGATCGCCAGGCCGGTCGGACGTGCGACCGTGGCGGCGCGCGATTTGCCCGTCTTGACGCCGAGCTTCGCGTAGATCGGCGCGGCGATTTTCGCCACGGTCTGGAGCGAGACCGGGCTGCCGGTGAGCGGGCCGATGGCCTTGTCGTAGAGGCCGAGCCACGCCTCGCCGGTCATTTTCTTCGCGGCTTCGGGCACAGCCGCGAGGCGGTCGCGCACGGCCGGGAAGTGCAGCAGCACGGCGTAGCGCACCTCGTGGTGCCAGTCGTCGTTCGCTGGGAGGATTTCGGGGACCGGCTTGACGAAGGGCACCGACGCATCGGCCAAGCGCGTCCCGCAGGCCCCGCAGAAGTTCCCGCTGCCCTGGGTTCCGCAGTTCGTGCAGTACATCGTCCCGCCCCGTCCGTGGAGTGAGTCGCACCCAATCATGGTTTATCGACATCCGAGGGGGCGAACTGGCGACGATCTCCGGCGGAGGTGCGGCCGGCGCGCATAGTCTGACCAATGCCCCGCGGGGCACGTTTCCCCCGCGCCCCGACACCGTGGGAGCTTGGGCCGTGAGCGAACCGCAGGTCTTGATCGTCGGGGCCGGCCCGACCGGGTTGGTCCTCGGACTGTGGCTGGCAAAGACCGGCGTGCCGTTCCGCCTGATCGACAAGAATTCGGGGCCCGGACAGGCGTCGCGGGCGATGGCCGTGCAGGCCCGCACCCTCGAGTTCTACCGCCAGCTCGGGCTCGCCGACCGCGCCGTCGCCGCTGGGTTCCAACTCGAACGCCTCCACCTGCGCAACCGCGTCCGCGAACTCGCGGTCGTCCCGCTCGGCAACATCGGCCGCGGCATCAGCCCGTTTCCATTCGTCCTCAGCCTGCCCCAGGACGACCACGAACGGCTGCTGACCGCACTCCTCGCCGCGGCCGGCCATGCCGTCGAGTGGAACACCGAGTTGACGGGGTTCACCGACATGGGCGACGGCGTCCGGGCCGACCTCCGCACGCCCGGCGGGCCAGCGACGTGGGCCGGGGCGTACCTGTGCGGCTGCGACGGGGCGCGCAGCACCGTCCGGAACGCCCTGGGCGTCGGGTTCCCCGGTGGAACCTACGAGCAGCAATTCTTCGTCGCCGACGCCGACGCCGAGGGGCCGTGGTCCGACCGCGACTTCACCGTCTTCGCCGCCGAGCGGATGTTCTTCCTCGCGTTCCCGGTGCGCACGACCGGCATGTTCCGATTCATTGGCCTGGTGCCGGAGCGCCTGAGCGGCCGCGACGACCTCGCGTTCGACGACCTCCGCGGCGACATCGAGTCGATGACGGGGGCGCGGGTGACGAAGGTCAACTGGTTCTCGGCGTACCGCGTCCACCACCGCGTGGCCGACCACTTCCGCCGCGGCCGGGCCTTTCTGTCCGGCGACGCCGGCCACGTCCATAGTCCGGCCGGCGGTCAAGGGATGAACACCGGCATCGGCGACGCAGTGAACCTCGCCTGGAAGCTCGCCGCCGTCCTGCGCGGCCGGGCGAGTCCCATCCTCCTCGATTCGTACGAGGCCGAGCGCATCCCGTTCGCCCGGTCGCTGGTCCGCACGACCGACCGCATCTTCGAGGGCGTCGTCGGCCGGGGGGTGTTCTCCCGGTTCGTTCGGACGGTCTTCGCTCCGTACATGCTGCCGTTCGCGATGCGGTTCGCCGCGCTGCGGCGAGCGCAGTTCCGGTTCGTCTCGCAGACGCGGATCGCGTACCGGGACGGCCCGCTCAGCGACGGGTCGGCGGGCAAGGTCCATGCCGGCGACCGGCTGCCCTGGGTCGAGGGGCTCGACAACTTCGCGCCGCTGGCGTCGCTCGACTGGCAGCTCCACGTCACCGGCAGCGCAACCCCCGGCCTGCGCGAGTTCGCCTCCCACGCTAGCCTGCCGCTGCACGAGTGGCCCTGGACGCCGGCGGCCGCGCACGTCGGCTTGCAGCGCGACGCGCTCTACCTGGTGCGCCCGGACGGTCACGTCGGGTTCGCCCGGCCGACCGGCGACGTGGAGGGTCTCCGCAGTTACCGGAGCCGCTTCGGCCTCGCCGGCGGGTAACGCGGGGTCGGTGGAGTGGCCTTGACGCGCGCGGCGAGCGACGCGACACTCGGTGTCCGATTCGGGGCAGGGAGGGCACCGTCGTGGACGTTACGTCGTCGTTGGCCGCGTGCGTGTTTCTGCTCGTCGCGCCGGAATCGACGCCCTTCCACTTCTGCCAGGCCGCCCCGCTCGGCCAACCGGGCGACGCCATCCAGCGCCGCACTCCCATCACCCGCGCCGTCGTCCTCATCCACGGGTTGCAGCCGCACCCGTTCAACAGCACCAGCCCGACGCGGCCCGCGTTCAGCGGCTGGGAACGGCACGACAGCACCCTCGTCAAGGCGCTGGCCGACGACTCCGACGTGTTCGCGGTCGGCTACGCGCAGACCCGGCCTGTGGACGAGATCGCGGAGTCTCCGGCATTGTGTGGTCTGATCGATGCCTTGCACGCGGCCGGGTACAAGGAGGTCGTGCTGGTCGGCCATTCGGCCGGCGGGCTGATCGCGCGCTACTACGTCGAGAATCGGCAGGGCGGCGGTGGCGTCACCAAGGTGATCCAGATGTGCAGCCCTAACGATGGCTCGTCGTGGGCGCGGCTGACGCCGGGGGTGCGCGCCAGTCAGGAGCGGTTCCTCGCGTCGCTGACGCGGGCCGGCCGGCAGGAATCGGCCGTGGGACGGGCCGGCCGCATCGTCCCCGCGAACGTCGAGATGGTCTGTGTCGTAAGCACGTTCGTCGCGGCCGGCGACGGCGTCGTCCGGGCCGACAGCCAGTGGCCGCCGGACCTGCAAGCGCAGGGCGTGCGGGCCGTGGCCGTCGGCGTACTCCACTCGTCCGTGCCGTTCTCGAAGTCGGTGGCGAAGGTCGTGGCCGAACTGGTGCGCGAGCCGCAGCCGCGCTGGGACGCCGCCGCGACGGCGACGGCGCGGACGAAGGTGCTGGGTCTCAAGGAACAGTGACCGTGCGCTGCGCGGTCGAGCGGCGTATAGTAGTCGCAGGAGGATCGCGCATGTCCGCCGTACCGAAGACGCTGCTAACGCCGCAGGAGTATCTGGCCCGCGAGAGGCGGGCCGAGTTCAGGAGCGAGTTCTACTGCGGCGAAATGTTCGCGATGTCCGGGGCGAGCGAGGAGCATTGCCTCGCCAAGGACAACTTGGCCCGCGAGGCGGGTTTTCAGTTGAAGGGCCGGTGCAAGGTCGTCACCAGCGACCTGCGCGTGAAGGTCGATGCCACCGGCCTCTACACCTATCCCGATGTCGTCATCTACTGCGACAAGGCCGAGTTCGAGGACGCGAACTTCGACACGCTGTTGAACCCAGCCGTCCTGGTCGAAATCCTGTCCGACTCGACCGAGAAGTACGACCGCGGCAAGAAGTTCGCCCACTACCGCTGGGTCGCGTCGCTGAAAGAGTACGTCCTGGTGTCGCAGAACGAACCGCTCGTCGAGCGCTACGTCCGCCAGCCGAACGGCGACTGGCTGCTGACGGAGTTCCGCGGCCTCGACGCCGAGTTCGCGTTCGCCAGCGTGCCGGCCCGGGTGCCGCTGACCGAAATCTACCGCGATGTCGAGTTCCCCGACGCTCCGCTAAAATGACTTCATGCACGCGCCACGCTGGGAACTCGCCGCCGAGGCGATCGTCGTCAAGATCCGCTGGTTCGGTCTGTTCCTCGGCTACCTCTACGTCAACACCGGGCCGCGCGACGACCACCGCCTTCTGCTCAACGCCATCCTCGCCCTCGGGGCCGCCTACACCGCCGTCGATTCGCTCTCGTCCTGGAAGGGCCGCGTCTTCCTCGGCCGCTTCCCGCTGGTCGTCTCCGGCATGGAGTCGCTGTTCATCGGCCTGTTGTGCTATTACCAGGGCGGCCTCGATAACGCCTTCCGCTTCTACTACCTGCTCTCGCTCATCTGCTGTGCCATTCGCCACTCCGTCCTCGTCACGCACGCGACCTGCGCCCTGCACTGCCTGAGCGTCGCCGCCGTCTACGCCGCCCTGCCGGTCGACCGCCGCGAGCCGTTCGAGTTCGTGCTGACGCTCCTCTTGCTCGCCTGGGTCGCGTGGGGGGCGAGCGCGCTGGCCGTCCTGCTCAAGCGCGTCGGCGATCACTTGGCGCACCTCAACGACGCCCTGCGCGAGAACCAGGCCCAGCTCGAGGACCGCATCGCCGACCGCACCCGCGAGTTGCAGGAGGCGCAGGCGCAACTCTGGCACCGCGAGAAGATGGCCGCGTTCGGACTACTCGCCGCCGGCATCGCCCACGAGGTCGGCAACCCGCTGGCGGCCATCAGCACCATCGTGCAGGTCCTCGGCCGGCGCGAGCAGGACGACTACACGCAGGAGAAGCTCGCCCTGGTCGGCGGTCAACTGCGGCGCATTCAGGGCATCCTGCGCGAGCTGGTCGCCTTCAGCCGGCCGGCCGCGACCGCGCGGACTCGCTTCGCCCTGGCCGATGCGGTCGACGAGGCGCTCGGCATCGCCAAGTTCTACAAGGGCATGGCCACCCGCGTCGTAGTCGTGGACGTGCCGGCCGACCTGCCGCCGCTCGTGGGCTTGCGCGACCAGATCGCGGCCGTCGTCCTCAACTTGATCCTCAACGCCGTGGATGCGACGGCCAAGGGCGGCCGCATCGCCATCGAGGCCGCGGCCGACGCCGGCGGCGTGCGCGTGCGCGTCGGCGACGACGGAGCCGGCATCGCGCCGGCCCACCGCGCGAAGCTGTTCGAGCCGTACTTCACGACGAAGCCGCACGGCACCGGCCTCGGCCTATTCATGGTGCGGACGGTCGTCGCCCAGCACGGCGGCACGATCCGCTGCGAGTCGGAGGTGGACGGCGGGACGACGTTCGAGATGTGGCTACCGGCCGCCGATAATGCGATCCGAGCC
>CAZNSL010000332.1:0-4005 GCA_964574975.1 uncultured Alcaligenaceae bacterium
GTTCAACGCCAACCCGCTGATGCGGTTCGACGGCTACTACATCCTGGCCGACTGGCTCGAAATCCCCAACCTGCGCGACCGAGCCAACCGCCTGCTCAAGAACTACTCCAGCGAATACTGCCTCGGCATCGAGGTCCAGCCCGAGCCGTACATGGAGCTGAACCGCAAGATCTTGTTCGTCTCCTACGCGATCCTCAGTTACGTCTACCGCTGGGTAGTCACGTTCAGCATCCTGTTGTTCCTCAAGAACTGGCTCAAGCCGTACAAGCTCGAAGTGATCAGTAACATGCTGGCAGCCGCGGCCCTGGGGTCGATGATCGGCTGGCCGATCTACCGGTTATTCAAGGGTCTCGCCAAACGCGGGAGATTGCCCGACATGAAGCGACTCAACGTCTCGATCACCGCCGTCTGCGTGGCCGCCCTGCTCGCTTTCTTCTTCCTGGTGCCGCTGCCGGTCAGCCGGGTGATGGAGGTCGGCCTCGTGCAGATCGACCCCACGGCCGTCCTCAAGGTGCCGGTTCCCGACGAAGGTACGCTCGCCAAGTTGCACGTCCGCAACGGCGAGACCGTCAAAGCGGGACGATTGTTGGCCGAGTTCTCGAACATCAGGCTCCAGGGGGAGTTGACCGAAGCCGAGGGCCTGCGCGAGATGTACGCGGTCGAAGCCCGCGCCGCCGAGAACAACGCCCGCCCCGGCGTCACCGTCGATCCGGACAAGCAGCAGCAGTTCAAAGCCGAGGCGACGCGCAACCTGCGGCTTGCCGAGGAGTACCGCACGCGGGCCGAGTCGTTGCGCCAGCAAATCGATCGCCTGCAAAACCTCACCGCCCCGTGCGATGGTATCGTCCTGGGCGCGCCGCGGATCGAGGAACGCGGCAAGCACTGGGAGAAGGAGCAGACCGCACCGTTCTGCCAGATCGGCGACCCGAACAAGCTGGGTATCCTGGTGCCAGTGCCCGCGAAGGAGTACCACGTTCTCTACAACGACCTGCGCGAGGTCGGTAAGCTCAAAGCGACCATCTACCTGCACGGCCGCGGCACCAAGTACGTCACCGGCGAGGTGACGCACCTCCCGGAAACCGACGCCAAGGACATCCCGCTGCCACTGACGCAGCGCGGAGGCGGCCCCCTGGCCGTCAAGCCGGGGGCCAGCCAGGACCCGAACGTCAACGTGCCACAGAGCCAGCAATACCTCGTCGTCGTCGAATTGCCCCAACCGGACGATGCGATTTGCCCCGGTACGACCGTGAAGGTCAAGATTCACTGCCGCTGGAAGACGTGCGCCTGGTGGGCGTGGCACACCATCTCGTCGGCGTTCGACATCGGGCTACTATGATGCCCTCATGGTGAACCAACAAAGCGCGGCCGTCCTCGCACCGGGGGCGGCCGTCGGTCCTTACCGTATCGCCGCCGAAATTGCTCCCGGCCTGTTCGAGGCCGTGGACCCTCGGACGCAAGGCCGCGTTGCCCTGCGACCCCTGTCGGCTGACGCGGCCGCAGCCGACCGCCTGCGCCGGGCCGCTTCCGTTCGCCACCCGAATCTCCTGCCCGTGGTCGCCGTGGAATCACACGGTGACGCATCGTTCCTGGTCAGCGAATTCGGCGGAGCGAGCCTCGCCGATCACCTGACGACCCGCGGCCGGTTTCCGTGGCGCGAGGCCACCCGCGTTGCGGCAGACGCGGCCCGCGGCCTCGTGGCCCTGCACGCGGCTGGCCTGACCCACGGCGACCTCAACCCGGCATCGATCCAGCGCGACGCGAACGGCACCGTTCGCGTTACCGACTTCGCACTGGACCAGCCGCCCGCGCCGCACTACGCCGCGCCGGAGCGGCACGCCGGCATGGCCGGTGACGCCCGCTCCGATGTGTACTCGCTCGGCGCAACCTACTTCGCGCTATTGGCCGGGCGACCACCCTTTGCCGGCGCAACGACGGCGGCCGAAATCGCCCGCGCCCACAACCACGAACCGGTGCCAGCCGTACGCGACGGCCTGCCCGACCTGCCACTTCGGTGCGACACCGTCATCCACAAGGCGATGGCCAAGAACCCCGCCGACCGTTATCCGTCGGCCTCGCACCTGTTGACGGAACTCGCGGCCCTGGCCACCTTCGACGCGGCCGCGCCGCCGCTACCGCCGATCCCGCCGTTCAAGCCGCGCCGGCCCTCGCTGTCCGAACTCGCACGCCGGTTCGGTCCAGCGATCCTGGTCGTTACCGGCCTGGCCGCGGCGTCCTACGGGGTGTTCGTTCACAAGCCGGCGGGCCGCACGAAGGCGAAGGACGAGAAGCCGCAGCCTCTGCCGAGTTTCGCGAACTCCATCGGCATGACGCTCGTCCGCGTTCCGGGTGGCGAAACGGTGATCGGCGACATGCTGCGCGGCGATGCCCGCGTCCACCGCGTCCTCTTCGCCAAAAGCTTCTGGATCGGCACCCGCGAGGTGACTCAACGCGAATACCAGGCGGTGATGGGCGTCAACCCGTCGCAGTTCGTCGGCGATTCCTACCCGGTCGAGTCCGTCGCGTGGGCCGAGGCCATCGCGTTCTGCGATAAGCTGTCCGCCCGCGACGAGGAGCAAAAGGCCGGCCGGCGCTACCGTCTGCCGACGGAAGCCGAATGGGAACACTGCTGTCGGGCCGGTACGCCGACGCCCTTCGCCTTCGGTACCCGGCTACTGGGCGCGTCGGCGAACACCCTGGCCGGCGGTCTGGGCCGGACGGCGGCGGTCGGTACGTACGCGCCCAACGCCTGGGGCCTGTACGATATGCACGGCAACGTCTGGGAATGGTGTTCCGACTGGTACGAAGTCGAGGCGTACACGAAGAATTCCATCGACCCGGCGGGACCGTCCACGGGCCAGGTCCGGGTCGCACGCGGCGGTTCGTACAATGCCGATCCAGACCAGTGCCGCTCCGGCTACCGCCACGACGCCTTCGTGCCGGAGACGAAGTCCCCCGAATTGGGCTTCCGCGTCGTGTGCGTGGTCGAGAACGAGACGATGCCGCCACCGGCGGGCGAAGTGAAACCTTGAAAGTACTCGGTTCGCGATGCTTCGCAGAGGCGTGCTTGGTAAGCACGCCTCTGCGAAGTGTCGCGAATCGAAACCGAGTTACGCCTGCGCCTTCTCCGCGATGTGGGCCATCGCCCGTGCCGCGGCCTCGCGCCGCTGTTTCGTTTCCTGTTCGGCCGGCGTCTTCGCCACCGTGGCCTGGGACGACGCGAGTTGCTGCAGCGCTGCGTTGCGGTCGATGGCGTCCGCCGCGATGGCCTTCCCCGTCAAGACGGTGACCACCTCCGCCCGCACCTGAGCGAAACCACCCTCTACGAAGTAACGCCGCACCTGCCCCCGTTTCCGGAGTCGCAACTCGCCCATGCCGAGCCGGCCGATCAACGGGGTGCGTCCGGGTAGCACGCCGAGTTCGCCATCGAACATCGGCAGCGAGACGAACTCGGCGTCCTCATTGAGAACTTCGCGTTCGGGCGTCACGACGACGCACTTCAACTGCTTGTCGCTAGTGGCCATTCGGGACTCTCGAATCGGAAAACCTGACTACGCCTGCAACTTCTTCGCCGCCGCGACGGCCTCGTCGATGCCGCCGACGTACATGAACGCCTGCTCCGGCAACGAGTCGTGCTTGCCGTCGCAGATTTCCTCGAACGAGCGGATCGTCTCGGAGAGCGGCGTGATATTGCCCTTCTTGCCGGTAAACGCCTCGGCCACGACGAACGGCTGCGACAGGAATCGCTCGATGCGGCGGGCGCGGGCCACGACCTGCTTATCCTCTTCGCTCAACTCATCGACGCCGAGAATCGCGATGATGTCCTGCAACTCGCGGTACCGTTGGAGGATCTGCTGCGTCCGCCGGGCGACGTTGAAGTGCCGCTCGCCGACAACTCCCGGTTCCAAGATGCGGCTGTTCGACGCCAACGGGTCGATGGCCGGGTAGATGCCGCGGGCCGCGATCGAACGCTCCAGGTAAATGAACGCGTCGAGGTGCTGGAACGTG
>CAZNSL010000332.1:4015-6579 GCA_964574975.1 uncultured Alcaligenaceae bacterium
TCGGCCGGGACGTACACGGCGTGCACCGACGTGATGGCCCCCTTGGACGTGGACGTGATCCGCTCCTGGAGCGCGCCCATCTCGGTCGCCAGCGTCGGCTGGTAGCCGACTGCGCTCGGCATGCGGCCCAATAGCGCCGACACTTCCGACCCGGCCTGCGAGAACCGGAAGACGTTGTCCACGAACAGCAACGTCTCCTTGCCGGTATCGCGGAACCGCTCGGCCATCGTCAATGCGGAGAGGGCTACGCGGAGGCGCGCCCCCGGCGGTTCGTTCATCTGGCCGAAGACCATCGCCGTCTGCTCGATGACCGACCGGCCAGTCGAGCCGATCTGCGTCTCCTGCATTTCGAGCCAGAGGTCGTTGCCCTCGCGGGTCCGCTCGCCGACGCCGGCGAACACCGAGTAGCCGCCGTGCGTGCTGGCGATGCGGGCGATAAGTTCCTGGAGGATGACCGTCTTGCCGAGACCGGCCCCACCGAACAGCCCGGCCTTACCGCCTCGGACGAGCGGCGTGAGCAAGTCGACGACCTTGATGCCGGTCTCGAACAGTTCTGTCTTCGGCGTCAACTCGGCGAAGGTCGGCGGATCCTGGTGGATCGGTCGAAACTCGGTCGCGTTGACCGGGCCGCGGCCGTCAATCGGCTCGCCGAGCAGGTTAAACACGCGGCCGAGGACCGGTTCGCCGACCGGCACGGCCACGGGCTTACCGGTGTCGGTGACGCTCATGCCGCGGGCCAGACCGTCGGTCGAACCGAGAGCGACGCAGCGCACCCGGCTGCCGCCGAGGTGCTGCTGCACTTCGCCGGTCAGGTGGATTTTGATGCCCTTGGCCTCGGTCTCGATCTTGCAGGCGTTATAGATTTCTGGCAGGTGCCCTTCGGGGAACTCGGCGTCGAACGTCGAGCCGATCACCTGGACGATCTTGCCGACCTGTTGCCCGTTCTTCGTCGCAACCATGTTAGTAGTGTTCAGTGGTTAGTGGTTAGTCGTTAGTCAACCGTGGCCAGGCGTCAGCAGTTGCGATCAGTGTATTCCACCGACCACTCACCGCTGACCACTGACCACTACTCCAATGCCGCTGCGCCGCTGATGATCTCCGATAGCTCGGTCGTGATCTTCGACTGCCGAGCGCGATTGTACTCCTGCGACAACGCGCGGATGATTTCGTCGGCGTTATCCGTGGCGGCCTTCATGGCCACACGGCGGGCGATTTGCTCGCTCACCGCGGCATCGAGGAAGCACTTGAACAGCCGCACCTTGAACGAGACCGGCAAGATTTCTTCGAGGATGCCAGCCGCATCCGGCAGGAACTCGTACTCGACCTTCGGCCCAGCCGTGGCTTGCCCCGCCGGGGCCGACAACGGTAACAGCGTCTCGACGACCGCTTGTTGCCGGGCTGGGTTAAGGAACTTCATGTACGCCACGTCCACGCGGTCGATCGAACCGTCCGAGAAACCGCGGATGTAGCGGTCGGCGATGGCCTCGACTTCTTCGAACTTCGGTTTATCCTCGAAGGTCGTGAAGCTCGTCGATGTCGGGATGCGCTGGAAGCGGAAATAGACGATGGACCGCTTGCCCGACGCTTCCAGTTGCAGATTCGCGCCGTCGGCCTTCACCTGGCGAATGCGAGCGACGGCCTCGCGGAGGATCGCGCCGTTGTAGCCACCCGCAAGGCCGCGGTTGGAGCAAAGGACGAGCAGCACCGAGTTCTTGACCTCGGCGTGCGGCGTCAAAAGCGGATGTTTGATCTCGCCGGCATTTGCACTCAGGTCGGCGGCGAGTTCTGCGATTTTCTTGGTATACGCCGCCGCCTGGAGGGTGCGGTCTTGCGCCTTCTTGAACTGCGCGGTCGCGATCAGCTCCATCGTCCGCGTGATCTTGCGGATGTTGCGGATCGCCTTGCGGCGCTTCACGAGTTCGCGGGTACTTGCCATGAGATTCTCGGCGGTTAGCCGGGACGCGCGGCGGAGAGCAGACCTCGCGCTCCGCTGCGCGTCGCGGCTAACCGGATTAACGCGCCTTGTACTGCGGCACGAACGCCTCGATCGACTTCTTCAATTCCGGCTCGAACTCCTTCGAGATCTTCTTCTCGGCCGCCAACTTGTTCCGCACCTCCGGCTTCTGTTCCTTCATGAAGGTGATGAACTGAGTCGCCCACGCCTGTACCTCTTTCACCGGCACCTTGTCGAGGTAGCCGTTGGAGCCGGCAAAGAGGATTAGTACCTGGTCGATGACATTCTTGGGCGCAAACGGCGGCTGCTTCAGGATTTCGACCATGCGATAGCCGCGGTCGAGCTGCGCTTGCGATGCCTTGTCGAGTTCGGTACCGAGCAGCGCGAACGCCTCCAGCGACCGGAACGATGCCAGGTCGAGACGGAGGCTGCCGGCCACCGACTTCATCGCACCGATCTGTGCGTTACCGCCGACGCGCGACACGGAAATACCGACATCGACCGCCGGGCGGACGCCGGCGAAGAACAGGTCCGGTTGGAAGTAGATTTGGCCGTCGGTGATCGAGATAACGTTGGTCGGAATATACGCCGACACTTCGCCTTCGAGCGT
>CAZNSL010000333.1:0-5276 GCA_964574975.1 uncultured Alcaligenaceae bacterium
GGCGCCGGCTGGTGCGCGAGATGCGCGCGGGACGTGCCGCGTTCGCCGAGCGGGATCGACCCATCGCGCCAGAACTCCTGGAGAGGCTGCGGTGCCCGGACTGCCGAAAAGGGACGTTCCTGGCGACGCCGGGTCGCCTCGACTGTGAGAACTGCAAAGCGCGCTTCGACGTCGAGTGGGGCGTGCCGGTGCTCCATCCCCACGGCGAGCGCGACCCCATGGCGGCGCGGGCCGAGGCGCTGGATCGATTGTGTGGTACGGACACGGCGCGTCGCGGGAAGGTGACGGCAATCGCCGATCGCCTGCGCCGCAACGAGGCTCCCGCAGGTCCGCTCAAGCGCGCCGCCTGGCGGCTGGATCGAGCGTGGCACGGGCGGAAGGACTGAAGCCGTAGGCGAGTCTCGGGCCGACGAGCCGAGCGCGGCAGGCCGAGCGCAGGTCATACGACGGCCGAGCGCGGGCCGCGGCGAGGCCAGACGGACGAAGGAACGAGACGTGCGCGCAGACGAGATCACGATCCTGGTTCTCAACTGGAGACGCGCCGACGAGACGCTCGGCTGTCTCCGGTCGATCGACGCGGCCACCACGGGCGGCGCGTCGGTTCTGGTGGTCGACAACGGCTCGCACGATGGCTCGGTGGAGCGCCTGCGCCGCGAACGACCGGGCCTCGAGATCCTGGAGCTGGCCCAGAACCAGGGCTTTGCCGGCGGCTGCAACGCTGGCATCCGGCGTGCGCTGGAGGCCGGCGCCGGTGGGGTGTTGCTGCTCAACAACGACGCGCGGGTAGCTCCGGATTTTCTCGATCCATTGCTCGACGCGATGAACTCGAGTCCCACCTGCGGCGCGGTCGCGGCCGCCGTGTTCCGTGCCGACCGGCCCGAGATGCTGGATGTCGCCTGGTGCGAGACCCACTTCGACCAGCGCCACGCGGTGCAGATCATGGGCGTCAATTGCCTGCCGGGCGAAGGCTTCGACCAGCGCCGCTCGGTGGAGGTGGCGATCGGCTGTTGCATGCTGATCGCGCGCGGCGCGCTCGAGAAGGTCGGCCTCTTCGACGAGGACTTCTTCGCCTACCACGAGGACGTCGACTGGTGCATTCGCGCGCGCCGCGCCGGCTTCGAACTCTTCTATGAGCCGCTCTCGCGCGTTCTGCACGGCGGCTCGTCGAGCACGACCGACCGCGCCATGCCTGCCGATTTCGTCGCCGCCGAGTCGAGCACCGAGAACTCGGGCCTGGCCAACGCCTCGGCGTTGCCGTGGAACCCCACCCGCACCTATCTGGGAATCCGCAATACGCTGCGGCTGCTGGGGCGCTACGCGAACAAGAAGCAGCGTCTGCGCTTCGCGCGTGCGTGCGTGGTCGAGATGCCGCTCGAGTTCACCTCCCTGCTGATGAACCGGCGCGGGCCGATGAAGCTCGGCACCTGGACGTGGCAGGCCTTCTTCGAGGCGCATTTCGTGGCGCCGTATCTGGCTCCCGCCAAGCCCGGCGCGGGCGGGTTCGAGCGTCTGGTGCGCACCTGTGCCGTCGTCGCTCTCGTTCCCGTCGGCGTGCTCCGGTTGCCGGGCCTGGTCGCCGATGCACAGCGCCGTGGGCGGCTCACCGAATTCTGGGAGTACGTCCGCGGCTTGCGCGACGGTGTTCTCGGACGGCCGCTGCCCCTGGCGCGGCTGGGACTGCGCTGAGCGGCGCGCACGGGTGGGCGAGACGACGGCCGGGGCGAGGCGAGAGCGAGCGATGCCAGACCCGGACCAGTCGCGACGACGATCGACCCGCGTGCTCGCGTGCGTCCCGCTGGCGGTGGCTCTCTTCGTCACCGTGTGGGTCTACCGTCGCGTGCCGAGAGTCTATTTCTTCGCGGACGACCTGATCTGCCTCTTCAAGATCGCGACGCAGGGGGCTCTCCGCTTCGTCTTCGAGCCGTTCGCCGGGCACGTCCTCGTGGCGCGCAACGCCGTCCTGGCCGCGACCTACGGCCTCTTCGGGTTCCGTCCGGAGCCCTTCCAGTGGCAGGCGTTCCTCGTCCATCTGGCCAACGTGGCTCTCCTGTTCCGGGTGACTCGCCGGTGCACGGGGAGTCCGGCCGCGGCGCTGCTGGCCGCGGCGCTGTGGGGCACCTGCCCGCTGCACGCCGGCACGCTGGGCTGGTACTCGGTCTTCGGTCAAGTCCTGGGAGTCGCCTTGACGTTGCTGGTCCTCGACCGGGTCACCGCGGCGGCCGTGGACGAGGCACGTCCGCTCGAGACACGGCACGCGGTCCTGTCGGCCCTGGCGCTGCTCGTCGCCACGACCAGCTTCGGCACCGGGTTCGCCACGGCGCTGCTCGCACCGGTGCTGGTGTTCGGATTCGATCCTGCGGCGTGGCGCGAGCCGGCCGTGCGGCGCGTGGTCCTGGCGACGCCGGTCCTGGCCGGGGCGACCTTCGCGCTGTTGCATCTGGCTTGGATGGCGTGCTGTGGGCAGACCGGCGCCGATCGGGTGGTCGCGACCCGCACCGCGAACGCGGACCTCTGGATCACGGCGGAGATGATCGGTCGCATGCTGATCTCGGGCTCGAGCGCGCTGCTGCTCGGCTTCACCGAGCCGCGGCCGCGCGCACCGGAGGGTCGCGCGTTCGTCGCCGCGGCGGCCGCCGCCACGTTGGTCGGATTGGGCCTCCTGCGGGCTCGCCCTGGAGCGCGGCGGTTGCTGCTCGCGGCCTTGACGCTCACCGTCGCCGTCGACGGTGCCATCGCGCTGTCGCGGTCGGGGATCTACGTGGCCTTCGGCCGCGAGCTGGCAACGGCGGCGGCCCAGGCACGCTACCACTACGCGAGTTCGGCCACGCTGGCCCTGGCGCTGGCCCTCGCCCTCGACGCGGCGCTGGGCGGGCAGACTAGCCGATCTCCTTCTCCGTGGGCGCCGCGGCGGGAGTGGGCCGTCGTGGCCGTGGTGGCGGTCCTCCCCGTCGTCCCCTAGCGGACCAGCGCCGTCGAGCTCGAGACGCGGTGGAGCCACCGCGGTTGGGTCGACGACGCGTTCGCCGAGATCGAACGACGTCGGGTCGAGGCAGGAAACCCGCGGCCGTTCTTCGTCGAGAACGAGCCGGTACCGAGTTGGATGCTCGGCCCAGCCTTCGAGCACGCCAGTTTCCCCGGGGTTGCGGCGCTGTGGCTGGTGCGTGCGCCAGGGCCGACCCCGGCTCCGGGCGAGCCGCGGTTCGTCGAAGCCAATCCTTGGTTGACCAGGATCGCGCAATCGCTGGCGGAAACCCACCCACGGTTCGCGGCGCTATTCGCCACGCCCGAGGAGGCAGCCGGCCACTCGGTGGCGCGTCTGCCAGAGGCAAAGCGGGCCAAGCGTGCCTTCGAGCCGCGGACGCCGCTCGGTGGTCCCTCGTCGAACGACGTCAAGGACGACGGGCGATGACCAACATCTGCTTGCCGAGCAGCCACTGGGCCGGTGGGAACGCGAGGAACGCACGCACCAGGAAGTCGCTGGTCGGGAGCCGACTCTTGGTGGTGTAGGGAAGGAAGCGGGGGCGACACTCGGTGATCTCGAAGCCGGCAGCCCTCACTGCCTCGCACATGCCGCGGTCGCTCAGCGGCAGGGTGTGGTCGACGAAATCCCAGAACGCACCGCCCAGCAAGCGCACGTTCGGTTGTAGGACCACGAAGCGCCCGCCCGGCCGTACGACGCCATACACGGCCGCCAGCACCTCGAGGAGCGCCGCAGGCGAGAGGAGGTGTTCGAGGACGTTGCTGGCGAACGCGAAATCGACCGAAGCCGGCGGGATCACCTCGCCGACTCGCTCCAGAGACACCGAGTGGATCTCGACGCCGGGTGCGGCAGCGCGCGGCGTGTCGGGGTTCAGGTCGATGCCGATGCGGCGACCTGCCTGGATCGCGTTCAGGAAGTCGCAGTAGCCGGCGCCGAGGTCGAGCACGGTGCCACCCGGGGGCACGAGGGCATCGAAGAAGTCACTGCAGAGCACCCGCCAGAGCCGGGCGCGCTCGGCGCGTTCGGCGGGCGGGAAGCGCAGCGCGTAGAGACGCTCGAGCGCCGCGGCCAGGGAGGCGTCGGGGCCGCCCGCGGGCGTATTGCTGGGCGCTCCAGTCGGGTCAGCCGTTCGGGAGGGCGGCGACGGATCGCTGGACGAAGGAGCCACGGGGGAGGGGTCTAGCACGCCGTTCGTGGCGGCTTCAGGCCGATCGCTTCTCGAGCGCGGCGACGGCGGCGGCCCAGGGCTGGAAGCGCTCGCCCGGTGCGCGACGGTAGTCGCCGCGCGAGAGCAGGCGCTCCAGCCAGACATAGAGCACGATGAACAGATAGCGACTGCCCTGCTCCTCGAGCCGCAGGCTGCTCGTACCGATCTTGCGATTGCGCCAGCGGATCGGCAGCACACGGAAGGAATAGCCGCGCACGATCGCCTTGAGCGGGATCTCGACCGTCAAGTTGAAATGGGGTGAGATGAGGGGCTCGCAACCGCGGATCACCTCCGCGCGGTAGCCCTTGAACGCGTTGGTGAAGTCGTTGTACGGCGCGCCGAAGAGGAACTGGACGAAACGGTTGGCCAGGCGGTTCACGGTGAGCTTGAAACGCGGGTAGTCCTCGACCACGCCGCCGGGCACGAAGCGCGAACCGAATGCGCAATCGGCCTCGTCGCGCAGCACCCGGTAGTACGCGACGACGTCGGCCGGATCGTCGGAGGCGTCCGCCATGGTGACGACCACGGCGTCGCCAGTGAAGCGCTCGAGACCGAAGCGCACGGCGCGACCGAAGCCGTGTTCGCCAGTGTTGCGCTCGAGACGCACGCCCGGATCGATGCGTCGGCGCGCTTCGACTTCGGCGCAGGTGTCGTCGGTGCTGCCGTCGTCCACCACGAGGATCTCGTAAGGGATCCCCTCGCGGGTCAGGGTGGCGCGCAGCGCGTCGACGGTGGCGCCGATGTTGCCCGCCTCGTTGCGCGCCGGGATGACCAACGACAGGCGCATCGGCCGTTGTGCCGGAGCGCTCACGAGCGGGCGATCTCCTCGAGCACCGAATCGATCGAGTGGCGCATCTCCCACTCGGGATAGTCGGCGCGCAGGCGGCGCAGGTCACTGATGTAGCAGATGTGATCGCCGACGCGGTTCTCGTCGACGTACTGCACGCGCAGTTTCTTGCCCAGCAGAGCTTCGAAGCGCGCGATCGCCTCGATCATCGAAACGCTGTTCTCGCGCCCGCCGCCCAAGTTGTAGACCGCGGCGACGCGCGGCTTGCGCGCGAAGCACTCGAAGAAGCTGCAGACGTCGAA
>CAZNSL010000333.1:5376-6569 GCA_964574975.1 uncultured Alcaligenaceae bacterium
TCCCAGCGCGTCTCCTTCTCCACCAGAGGAAGCTCGTTGGGCACGTCGCCGTAGACCTTGTTCGTGCTCATGAACAGGAAGGGCGACTCGGGTGCCGCACGGCGCGTCGCCTCGAGCAGGTTCAGGGTGCCGACGGCGTTCACGTCGAAGTCGTCGAACGGCCGGTCCTTCGCGAGGTCGTGCGAGGGCTGCGAGGCGCAGTGGATGAGCAGCGCCGGGCGCTCCTCGGCGACCAGCCGGAGCATCGCCTCGCGGTCGCGGATGTCGAGCGGGCGATGCTCGAAGCGCTTCGTGCTCTTGCGCAGACGCTCGAGGTTCCAGGTCGTGTCGCCGTCGGGGCCGAAGAAGTCGCGGCGCATGTTGTTGTCGACGCCGACGACCCGGTAGCCCCGCTGATCGAAATACTCGACGGCCTCGGAGCCGATCAGGCCGCTGCTGCCGGTCACCAGCACCGTCTTGACTGCCGTCATGGGCGTGACTCCTCGCCGTGCAGCGTCATCGCAACAGCCCATGGCGGCGCAGCTCTTCGTCGGCGCGCGCGAATTGATCGTTCGACGGGACGTCCTGGGACCAGGCGATGATCTCGCGCAGGCTGTCCTCCCAGTCGACCATCGGGGTGAACCCGAGGGCGGCCCGGATGCGGCTCGCGTCGGCGAGGCAGTGGCGAACGTCGCCGCGCCGGAATTGCCCGCTCACCTCGGGCTCGATCCCCCGGCCGAGGAGCCGGGCGAGGGTCCGGCCGATCTCGGCGATCTCGCGGGCGATCCCGGTGCCGACGTTGAACACCTGTCCGTCGGCGGCGGCCGAGCGGATCGCCGCATCGGCGGCCCGCACGACGTCGTGCACCGAGACGAAGTCGCGTGTCTGTCTGCCGTCCTCGTAGACCACGGGTGCGCGTCCTTCGCGCAGCCGGCTCAAGAAGATCGCCAGCACCCCGGTGTAGGGGTTGCTCAGTGATTGACGTGGGCCGTAGACGTTGAACAGGCGAAGGCAGGTCACGGGGATCCCGTAGAGGCCGCCCAGGCTGAGGGCCAGCTGGGCATCCCGCGGGTCGGTGTAGGTGGCCGTGTAGAAGATGAAGGGCAGTTGCCGCCAGCGCTCGTTTTCCTTCACCTCGCGGCACAACTGGAAGCCGTCCATCCCCGGCATCAGGATGTCGGAGACGATCAGGTCGAAATCGCCTGCGGCGAGCT
>CAZNSL010000334.1:0-6565 GCA_964574975.1 uncultured Alcaligenaceae bacterium
GGTGATGCGCGTGCGGACGCCGCGGCCGGCCGGCGGGTGCCACCAGTGCTGGACATCTCCTTCGGGAAACTGTCGGGCGGCCGAGCGCACGATCTGCGCTCGCGCCACGGCCGGTGCACCGTAGACGAGAGCCATCGCGTCCTGCAACTGGTCGCGGAAGCCGTACGCCCCGCCAGACTGGTAGAACGCCGACCGGCCCCACATCCGACAGGCAAGGGCTTGGGTCACGAGCCAGCGGTTGACGACCACGTCCATCGCCGGGCTGGGTGTCTTGACCGTGACCGTACTGAGGACGTGGTCCCAGCGGGCCTTGATCGTGTCGAGCGCGGCGCGGGCGGCTTCCGGCATCGCATACTTGGCGATCAGAGCCCGCACGCTCGCCACGTCGTTGGCCTGACCGAGGACGAAAACGACTTCCCGGTCACTGGCCGGTGGCAGATCGATCTCGACGCGCACGGCCGCACACGGGTCGAGGCCAGCCGCAACGCGGTTCGAGAGGCCAATGCGCCCCAGCGCCGCCGGCTCGGCGAGCGTGCCGAGTCGGCCGAGGAACTCCGTGCGGTCGCTCGTGACGGCCGACACGCCATCCGCGGCGACGAACGCCAGTTTGCCGGCGAACTCGCCCGCCCACGCGCTGCGTGCAAGAATCGCCCCGCTCGCCGCGTCGCGCTCGCAAACGACCGTCAGGGCCGCGTTGTCGCGTAGGCCGCCGAGGACCCACTCGACGTAGAACGTCGCACTGAGCTTCCGCGGCTCGATCCCCATGTTGCGCACGAGCAAACGGACCAGCTTGACCGGGTCGCGGGTCGGCACCGTAACGGTCAACTCCTGTTCCAGCCCGTGGCTGTGCTGCGCGAACGCCGTGTAGCCTTGACCGTGGCGGGTGGTCACTGGGCCGGCCGCGCATGGCAGTGGTGTCGGCGACCAGAACGCGCCGGACTGCTCGTCGCGCAGGTACACGACCTCGCCGGTCGGGTCGGACACCGGGTCGTTGGACCACGGCGTCAGCCGGTTCATCTGGCTGTTGCCGGCCCAGGTGTATCCGCCGCCGGACTCCGTGACCAGGCAGCCGAAGTCGGGGTTGGCGATCACGTTCGACCACGGTGCCGGCGTGACGGCGGTGGTTCCGTTCGTGTAGATGATGTACTCCCGACCGTCCTTGGTGAAGCCACCGAGGCCGTTGAAGAACTTCAACCCCGGCCGAGCGACCGTCGACGGTTCCTCATCGTTCGGTTTGCGCGTCAGCTTGAGCGGCGGCGGGAGTGCCGTGGCCCCAGCCTGGCGGTCGAGTGCGTCGGCCAGCGTTGCCCCGCCGAGGACGGCTCGCGCCGCGGCTGCCAGCAGCGTCCGGTCGGCTGGCGGTACCTTCGCGGAGTCGAGCAGGAACACGCCGCCAGGCTGCCCGAACTGCGGGCCGGCAAGTTGGGCACGGAGCGCGTCGCCGGGGCGTTCGTCGAGGACGACGAGGTCCAGGTCGAGTCCGCGACTGCGAACGTAACCGTGCCACTGTGCGAGCCGCACGGCAAGGTCGGCGTCGGCGTCCGTGGCGACATTGCACAGAACGATTGGCCGATCGCCGCTGATCGCATGCGGCCACAAACCGGGCTGGCCGAGCTTGTTCGCGGCGACGGCCGTCGCGTCGCGCAGCGCCGACCCGGTGTAGAGGACGTGGGCGGCGAGGCGGTGGAAGAGTGCCGCGTCGGTCTCGCTCAGGCCGAGGTCGCGCAACTCGTCGGCGGTGCGAGCGGCGGCGCGATCGAACGCCCGCTCGCATGACGCCGGGTCGCGCAGGGCTGCCACCAGTGCGATGGCCTCGTCGCGCGTGCTTGCCGCCCCGGTGACGAAGACGACCTTCGCCGTCGCCCCGGCTGCGAGCTTCACTCGCCGCCGCAGCGCGAAGCACGGGTCGAGGACCGGTCCCGTCGTACCGCTCAATTCCGCTGAAAGTGCGGCGGGATTCGCCGCCGTGCGCGTCCGGCCGAGGAAGCGGGCGCGGTCCGTTTCGTACTCGACGGGTCCGTCGCCAGCGACGGCGTGAACGGCGAAGACTGGCGATTGGTCGGCAGCCCGCGGGCGGCGGCGAGCGAATAGCGCGTTGTCGGCGAATTTCGTCTCCAGGAACAGTTTGGCGAACGCTGGGTGGGCCGCGTCGGCACGGCGCTGGTTGAGGCACACCTCGGCGTAGCTGGTCACGTCGAGTTCGCGCGCCGCCTTGCCGCGGTTGGCCAGTGTCACGATGCGGACTTCGGCATCGTGGTCGGGCGAGACGCACACGGCCAGTGTGGTCTCAACGTCGCCGTCGAGTCGCTGAATTTCCGCGCGGTGGGCATCGAGCGTCACTTTGTACTCGACCGGCGTGCCGCCGAGCGGCTGGAGGCCGGCGGACCACGCCCGCCCGCTGCCGTGGTCGCGGACGTAGGCGAACTGGCCCCAGCAGTCGCGCGTGGCGTCCTCGCGCCAGCGGGTCACGTCGAGGCCGTTCCAGGTGCTGACGCCGGAGCCGGCGTCGGTGAACGCGACGCCGTAACGACCGTTGGTCAGCAGCGTCAGTTGCGGGTGCGGTGAGATCATGGGCCTCTCCGGTGTCATACGTTGTCCGCCGCGGTGTCGGCCTTCAATCCATCGGTGTACGGAAGACGATCATCAGCCTTGCCGGTCGCTGCGGCTGTTCAGGAACGGGTTGTCGTCGAGGTCGCATTGGTCGACCGACAGGTCATTCGACGCCCGCCAATTGACGCAACTCGTCGGCGGCCAGCAGCTTCGTTGCGGGGGGCATCCGGTATGGAATTCTCCGGGGTGTATCAGGGGTGCAGGAGTTCGACCGTCGTACCGCGCTGGACGATGACCTCGTGAGCCATGCCGACGAACAGGCCGGTACCAACGACGCCGGGGATCGCCAGGATCGCGGCGTCCAGCCCGGCCGGGTCGGTCATGACCCCGCAGCGGCAGTCGAGGATGTGGTTGCCGTTGTCGGTGACGAATGGCCCACCATCGCGGGCGCGCAGGTCCGACGGCAAACCGAGTCTGGCGAGCTTGCGGCCCACGAAGCCGGCCGCGAACGGCACGACCTCGACCGGCAGCTTGCCGCGACTGCCGAGTTCGGACACGAGCTTCTCGTCGCCAACGAGAACGACGAACCGCTTCGCGGCAGCGGCGACCACCTTCTCGCGCACGAGCGCCCCGCCGTAGCCCTTGATGAGCCGGCACTGCGGGTCCACCTCGTCGGCTCCGTCCACGGCCAGGTCGAGTTCGGCGACCTCATCGAGCGTGACGAGCGGGATACCGAGGTGCCACGCCAGATCAGCCGAAGCGTCGGAAGTCGGCACGCCACGGACCTTCAACCCGGCGGCGACGCGCTCTCCGAGG
Organism: uncultured Alcaligenaceae bacterium; assembly: GCA_964574975.1. Lineage (GTDB taxonomy): Bacteria > Planctomycetota > Planctomycetia > Gemmatales > Gemmataceae > JAXMAS01. The sequence continues at coordinate 3,367 of CAZNSL010000334.1, forward strand.
ACGGAGATGAACGCGGTGGCCGCCCGGCCCGTGCCGAGGCCGAGGGTCATGCTGTCGCGGACCCCTTCGAGCGCACGTTCCGCCGCGGTCATGGCACGCCTCCCCGTCGGTGTGGCGTCACTGTAGCGGAAACGCGCCGCGGGGCCACTCACAGAAGTCCGCGGTATCGTGCCAGGTCGATCAGCGCCGCGTCGGCCGCCCGCAGCGACAGGAAAACGCTCATCGCCCATGCTCTGGCCGACTCGGCTACGTCGAGGCTTTCGACCGCGGCCCACGGGTCGGCGACGCCCTCGATGCCGAGCATTTCTCCCGCTGCCGTCTGTCGGATGCGCGACGCAAGCATGGTCGTCGCGCGGTCCATCGCCTCGCGCGTCGCGGCGTCGAGGCCGGAGGGCCGGCGGTCGAAACCGAGACTGGCGTTGAGTACGTTGACGCCGACGCCGGCGGCCGAGCGCACCCGCGGGCCGACCGACGGGTCGCTGCCCCAGAGCTTCGCCTCCCAGCGTTCGTCCTGTCGCGCCTTCATCAGGGGAGGAAGTTCCTCGAAGAGGTGTCGGCGAGCGGCCAGGGCTTCGTCGACCGAGCGCTCCTCGTGCCAACCGTCGAGCAGGTCCGCCGCGGCGAGCAGCACCCGATTCACGGCCGCGGCGACCTCGTCCTTGGCTCGCACCGGCCACACTGTAGTACTCACCGCCAGGCCGACGACCGCGCCCAGCAGCGTGTTGGCCACACGCACGAGGCCGTACTCGCCGGGCGCATCCGGCGAGAGCATCATCACGACGACGCTGACGGTGACGGCGATGCGGGCCGACGATCCCGCGCCGACGACGTAGGCAGCCACCGCGGGCAGCATCGTCGCCGCGGCCAGCGACCACACCGACAGCCCCGCAACGCGGTAGACCGCGACTCCGGAAGCAATGCCCAGCGTCGTGCCGATGATGCGGCTGAACGACGTGGACAGGTTCTCACCGATGTTGCTGCCGATCACAAGAGCCGCGGCCAGAACGCTGTAGAATGCGTACTGCGGTCGCTCGCCGAGGGTGATGAGGTAAGCCACCACGACGGCGAGGCTCAGCTTGACGCCGTACTTGAGTTGGTCGCCGGTCGGGCGGGGTAGCGTCATGGGGCCGCCGTCAGTTTGAGGCCGGCGATACCCGCGACGATCAGCAGCAGGCAGCCAACGCGGGCGGCCGTCGCCGGTTCTTTGAATAGGACCACGCCGAGGATCGCGGTGCCGACGGCACCGATGCCGGTCCAGACGGCGTAGGCCGTACCGACCGGGATCGCCTGAATGGCCTTCGAAAGGAAGTAGAAACTGGCGACCATGCCAGCCGCCGTCGCGGCGCTGGGGCCGGGTTTCGTCCAGCCGTCGGTGTACTTCAGACCGACGGCCCACGCGATTTCGAGCAGGCCGGCGACCGCCAGGTAGAACCACGCCATTGACGCCCTCCAGTACGGCGGGGCGACCGAGTTCCTATAATCGTAGCCGGCCCCCTTTCCGCGTCACCGACTGGAGCGTTCATGTCCCGCTGGCTGATTCCGGTCGTACTCGGCCTGACCGCTGTGCCGCTGTCGCGCGCCGAAGTCGTCGTGCGGCCAGCCGAGTACCGGCACGGCAATACGGTCCTCGAAGGCGTGCTGGCGTGGGACACGGCGCACCCCGGCCGGCGCGGTGCCATCCTGATCGCGCACGGCGGTGTCGGTAATGGGTCGGCGGCTCGTGCTCGCGCCACACAGTACGCCAAGATGGGCTACGTCGCCTTCGCCATCGACCTGTTCGGCAAGGGCATTGCGCCAAAAGACGGTAAAGACGCGGTGGCAAAGCTCGGTCTGATGGGCAACGACCGTGCCCTCATTCGCGGCCGCGCGGAAGCTGCTCTTACATATCTGGTGAAGCAATCGCAGGTCGATCCGAAGCGAGTCGCCGCGGTCGGCTACGGCATCGGCGGTACCGCGATGCTGGAACTGGCACGAACCGGAGCCGACCTGGAGGGCGTCGCCGTGTTTCACGCCCTGCTAAACACGCCGAACCCGGCCGACGGCAAGAAGATATCGGCGTCGGTTCTCGTCGTGGTCGGTACCGCGGACCCGGCGCTTGCGGTTCCAGGCGCGTCGCTGCAGCAGTTCGAGAGCGAAATGGCCGCCGGTGGCGTGGACTGGCAGGTTTTGCGGCTCGGCGGAGTCGGCGGAGACTTCACCAACCCCCAGGCCGGCCGCGACCTCAAGACCGGCTACGCCTACGACGCCGACGCCGACTCCCGCAGTCACGCACTCGTCCGCCATTTCCTCACCGAGTCGCTCGCGCCGCCACCGGCCGTGGCGGTCAAGCCCGCGGTACCGAAACCAGCCGCGCCGCGGGCCAAGGGTGTGCCCGAAAAAGCGCTGAAGGTTCTCGAACACGTGGACGCCCACCGCGAGCCGATGGCGAACTACGAGGGCGGCCGCACGTTCGGCAACTACGAGCGCCGCCTACCACAGACGGACGCGCAAGGCCGACGACTGCGCTACCGCGAGTGGGACGTGAATCCGCTGGTGCCCGGCCGGAACCGCGGGACCGAGCGGCTCATCACCGGCAGCGACGGCAGTGCCTACTACACCGACGACCATTACAACTCGTTCAAGAAGATTCGGTGACGCTATGAGTCATTACCAGTGGCTGACCGGCAGTGCCTCCGACGCCTACGACGCCGTGCGTTCTCTCGGCCCATCGGCCCGCGTCGTCCGCGGGTCGCGCTGCCAGACGAAGGCCGCGCTCATGGACGAACTGGCGGCCGCCCTTCAGTTTCCGCCGCACTTCGGCGCGAACTGGGATGCGCTCAACGATTGCCTGTGCGATCCGCACGCCGGGGCGTGGTTGGTCGGTGTTCTCGACGCCGGCCAAGTGCTGGCGAAGGCGGGGTCGGACGACCTGGCGAAGTTCGTCGCCGTCCTCGACGGCGCGGCGGCCCATCTCGCGAAGGCGAAGGTGCGTAAGCCGTTCCACGTTGTCCTGCACGAGGAAGCGCGCGACGCAGCGGCAGCGCAGAAACGATGGGCCGCCGCGGGGGTTATCGTGTAAAGATCGGCTGCGTGTGACGCCGCGAGCCGAGTCTGCGAGGCGAGCGCCGACCGCTCGCCTCGCCGGCGCGGCTCGCGGCGGCACTTTCGGGGACGAATGGGATCGGAGCCGCGGCTACACCGGTGACGCACCCGCCGTGTC
>CAZNSL010000335.1:0-6561 GCA_964574975.1 uncultured Alcaligenaceae bacterium
CGACACCGATCTTGGAGAGCTCGGAGCCGACCGGGCCCATGACGTACGGGATGACGTACATCGTGCGGCCCTTCATCGAGCCCTCGAAGAGGCCACCGAGCTTCTTGTACGCGTCGGCCGGCGCCATCCAGTTGTTCGTCGGGCCCGCCTCGTCCTTGGTGGGCGTGCAGATGAACGTCAGGTTCTCTACGCGCGCCACGTCATTGGGATTCGACCGGCTGTAGTAACAGCCCGGAAGCTTCTCCTGATTGAGCGGCTCGAGCAGGCCTTCCTGCACGGCGACCGCGGTCAGGCGCTCCTTCTCGGCCTCACTGCCATCGCACCAGATGATCCGGTCCGGCTTGGTCATCCGGGCCATCTCATCGACCCAGGCGAGCAGGGTTTTGTTGGCCGTGGGCACGTCGGTGCCGGCCGCGCGGGCGGCGAGATTCGTTGCGCTCATGAATTGGCTCGAAGCGAGGGTTGTTCCTCCCTGGGCCGTCGCTGAGCGGCGCCAGGTGAGGGGTGGGGGGCGTCTCGACGGAAGAGGCAAAATGTAGCCGACCCCCCCGCGACGTGCCACCACGAAATCTGCCGCGCGGCCGGGCCCTGGCCCTGGGCCGCGGTTGCGCGAGCGAGCCCTAGCGAGGGACAGACGTCGGACGGGGCTCGTCGCCGAGGTCCGTGCTCAAGTAGACCTCATGGACTTCGAGCACGTTGGGCCCGGCGAACATCTCGGCGGGCGGTCGATCGCGGTGCGCCTCGGCAAACGACGGCGAGCGCGTCCAGGCAACGAAGTCGTCGAAGGATCGCCACCAGGTCTTCACCTCGTAGTATCCCTGCTGGGAGGGATCATCCACGAACCCTCCCGCCGTGTGGTCGAAGCGCACCGGACGCGGGCGGTGGACCTCGTTGCGGACGAATCCCGGAGCCTGGTCGACGAGGTGGACGCGACGGCGAAAGCGGTCCTCGAAGTCGATGCGATAGGCCTCGTTCACGGGGATGCGATTGGTCACGACGATCATGGCAGTAGCCTAGCGAGGCGACCGACGCGCGTCACTCGCCGCAGCGCGCCCGAGTATAGACCTCCGGCGAGCTCCGCCGCGTCGCGATGGCCACGAAGCCACCACCCTTGGCGTCTGCTGCGATCAACAACCCGTGATCCTCGAGTGCGGTCGGGCCGAGCCGCTCGCGCAACGCTGCAAAGGGAGCATCCAGGGTAGCGAGGGGAAACGTCGTCGGGGCCCCTGGGAGCGGCTCGCCGCGATCGAGGCGCGCTCGGACCGCCGGCTGCAGGCGGAGTAGGTGGACGTGGAGCTGACCCTGCGTACGCGCCTGGGGAGGGTTCACGACCAGGGCGATGTCCTCCCGTGCGCCGATCCGCTCTCGTGCGACATCAAAGGCGAATGCCCAGATGCCTTCGGGACGGCGCGGGTCCTCGATCCCGGTACAACGAGTGCGCGGCAACGCCAGACCCGCAACGAACGGCGAGCCCGGGCAGGCGCACATCTTCATGTCCCGGATCACCACGAAGTCCGGCGTCTCGGCCCAAACGACGGCGGCATCGGGTGTCGTCGAATCCCCACAGCAGGAGCGCGCGAACGACGGACACTCGCATCGCGGGAGAACCCCGGGATTCACGCAGGTATAGACGATCCGCCACAGGGCGCTGCCCGCCGCCTCCGGTGACGCGCCCGAAACAGGAGACACGGGAGCAAGTGCGTTGGTCGGTGCGTTGCAGGCACTGAGGAGGACGGCAGTCAGCCAAACCGCCGCGCGGCGGGGTCCGGGGCGGCGAACGACACGCCCAGCCGACCGCGCCACGCCCGGACCAAGCGCGGGAAGAGCTGGATGGCGAGGCTCGTCGCCGCGCAGCGCGATCGAGCCCTCTCCCAGCGACGTCTTCATCCGGTCACCACCACCGACACTCGGCGTGCATGCGGCGCATGTCGGTGCTCCCAGAGATAGATCGCTTGCCACGTGCCGAGATCACAACGGCCGTCGGCCACGGGAACCCCGAGAGTGGTGGCGGTGAGTGCCGAGCGCACGTGCGCCGACATGTCGTCGGGCCCCTCTGCCGTATGCACGAACGCCGGATCCCCGTCGCGCACCAGACGTGAGAGCCATGCTTCGAGGTCTCGCAGGACATCCGGATCGGCGTTCTCGTTGATCAGCAGCGACGCGCTGGTGTGATGGACGAAAACCGTCGCCAAACCGTCGCGCACCCCGGAACGGCGCACCACGTCGGCGACCCGTGCAGTGACGTCCAGCAGGGCCCGACCCCGGGTCTCGACGACAAAGCTCTCACGATGCGCCATGCGCGATCTCTTCGCGCCCCGCGCGGCGAGCAGCAAGCCGAGGCTTTCCACGACCGAGGCCTGAAGGCGGGCCCGATCCGAGCCACCTGGAACCGCCGCCTCGGGTTCGATAGGGCTCCTGTATCGCTGACTACAACGACCGGAGCGCCCTGCGGCCGCACCGGACTCGGAGGTTCAAGGCATGACCGACGAAGAGCTCGAGGCCAAGGTCAAGGCACTCTCCTTCTGGAGCGGCAAGAATTCGATGACCATCGAGGACATGGCGACGATCCAGCCGGGCCTCGCGCGCATCATGCCGGAGATCGGTGCGCGCACCTGGAAGCTGTACTACGCCGCCAAGGTCGAGAACTGGCCGATGGCGAAGTTCCAGTACAAGGAGATCAAAGGCCTTTTCGAGCTCGGCGCGTTCATGCGACCCAAGCATGAAGAAGCGATCAACCAGTACCTGGCCGAGAACTGGAAGCCGCTCGAGAGCGCGATCGAGAAGAAGGATTTTGCTGCGTTCGACAAAGCCTTTCAGGAGTGCGTCACGGCCGCCAACGCCTACCACGACCTGAAGGAGAAGCCTTACATCGTCTGGCAGCTTCCCGACTCGCCACCGCCGGACATGGACCTGCGTCCTCGCGGCGCCGCCAAGAAGGGCTGAGTCATCCCGCGACCCGCTCGCCGCAAGCCCCAGCTCGTGCCGCGACGAGGCCGGCCACCGACCGCGCCTCGTCGACTTCTCCTCGTTCCCGGCTTTTTCGGCTTCGCCAATCTGGGAGAGGTCAAGTATTTCGGTCACGTCCAGGCGCATCTCGCGGCTCGGCTCGATGCCGCCGGCGTTCCGGCCGAGATCGCCATCGTTCGGCATCACCCGACCGCTTCGTTCGCAGCCCGCGCGGCGCGCGTGCTCGAGGTCGTCCACGAGGGCCGCCGCGGCGGGGCCGATCCAAGCGTCCACCTGATCGGTCACTCGAGTGGCGGCATCGACGCGCGCCTGCTGGCGAGCCCCGCGTTCGCGTCGCGGCTCGACCAGCGCGACCGCGAGGCCGTGGCCTCGATCCGCTCGGTGGTGACGGTGACCAGCCCACACCGCGGCACACCCGCCGCCTCCGCGTTCTCCAGCGTGCGCGGCGCACAGATGCTGCGCCTCCTGTCACTCGGCACGATCTACGTGCTGCGCTTCGGTCGTCTGCCGATCGAATTCCTGCTCCGGCTGCGATTGCTCGTGGCGAGGCTCGACCAAGGCCGGGCACCATCCTCCCTGCTCGATCACCTCTTCGACGACCTCCTCGGCGACTTCTCGCGACCGCGCCGTCGCGACCTGATCCGCTTTTTCGCTGACGTCGGCAGCGATCAGGATCTCCTCGGCCAGCTCTCGCCCGAGACCATGCGGCTGCTCGACGAACTCCTGATCGATGCGCCCGGCGTTCGCAACGGCTCCGTCGTGGCGCGCGCTCCCCGGCCCGGCACCCAATCGACTCTGGCTGCCGGCTTCGACCCCGCTGCCCAAGGCGCCCACGCCGTTTTCGTCGCGCTGCATCAGCTCGCCGCGGGAGAGCCCACCGAGGGCGCACCCCGGCCCAGCGCCCCAGGTCGGCGCAGCCGTTCCTCCCCGCCGCTGCCCCGGCGGGACCGCAGCGGGCAGTTCAGACCGCAGGTGCGATCAGCACTGCGGCGCGGCCTGGGCTCGCTACCCACGGCCGAGGATTCCGACGGGGTGGTGCCGACGCTCTCGCAGGTTCACGGTACGCTGATCCATGCCGCCCAGGCGGACCACCTCGACGTGCTCGGCCACTACCACGCGCCCGAAGGCGAGCCCCCGCACTATGATTGGCTGCCGAGCGGTGCCGGTTTCGACCGAACGCGCTTCGAGCAAATGTGGGACGACGTGCTGGCGTTCATTCTCGCGACGCCCGCGGAGCTTGCTTGACGCTCCCTCGATCAGCGAAACTGCTCGATCACCTCGCGCCCGTAGCGCAGAACGTCGGCCGGGCCGCGGACCTGGGGCGGTAAGCCACCCGCCGCTCCGGCGGCCACCATGACGCGGCCGATCCCGGCGCGTGCCAGCGCCACGATCTCCTGCGGATCGTCGGGGGCCGACACGGTGATCTCGATCGCCGCTGGATCGCGCCCTGCCTCGCGCGCTGCGCGCCGCATCTCGTCGAAGAGCGCCGCGGTTGCCCCGCGCGCCGGAAAGTAGCCGTCGCCGATTCTCCCAGCGCGGCGTGCGGCGGCGCGCGTATCGCCGCCGACGATGATCGGCACGCAGCCACCCGGCGGTTGTGGGCGTGAATACACGTTCTCGAAGCGGACGTAGCGACCCTGGTGCGTCGCACATTCTTGACTCCACAGAGCGCGCATCGCCGCCACGTAGTCCTCCGTGCGCGCGCCCCTTTCCGCAAAGGGAACTCCGAGCGCGGCAAACTCCTCGGCGAGCCAGCCGGTGCCGATCCCGAGGAGTACCCGGCCACCACCCGACATCGCATCGAGGGTTGCCACCTCCTTGGCGGTGATGACTGGGTTCCGCTGCGGGATGATCAGGATCGCCGTACCGAGCTTGATCGTACGCGTGGCGGCCGAAACGTACGCGAGCCAGATCAGCGGGTCGGGGATCGGGAAGTCGCCCGGGCCAGCGCCCATTCGACCAGTCGCCGAGTACGGGTAGACCGACGTGTAGTCGCGCGGAACGACCACGTGCTCCACCGTCCACAACGACTCGAAGCCGGCAGCTTCGGCTGCTTGGGCGAGCTCGATCGCCGCGGCTCCGCCACCAAACCGCCCCAAGCTCGCGTACCGCAGCCCGAATTTCATGGCCAACGAACGTGGCCGGCCGGCGTCGACCCGTCAAGAGAATTCGACTACGCCTGCACGATGCACGAACTCCAGGGCAAGGTTGCGGTGATCACGGGTGCGGCGAGCGGGATCGGCCGCGCGCTCGTCCTACGACTCGCCAGCGATGGGATGTCCGTCGTTGCCGCCGACGTCGATACGGATGGGCTCCGCCAGGTCGTTCGCGAGGTAGCCGCCACCGGACGCGAGGCGATCTCCGTGGCGACGGACGTACGCGATGCCGCTGCGATGGCAGCCTTGGCCCAGCACGTCGAGGAACGATTCGGCGGCGTCGATCTGCTCTGTCTCAACGCTGGGGTCTTCCGTGGCGGCCTCGTCTGGGAGTCCCCGGTCGCCGACTGGGACTGGGTGCTCTCCGTCAATCTATACGGGGTGATCCACGGGCTGCGAGCGTTCGTGCCAGGCATGCTCCGGCGCGGCAGCGAGGCCCACATCGAGATCACCTCGTCGATGGCTGGGCTGGTCGCGACGGGGATGTCCGGAATCTACACGGTGAGCAAGTTCGCCGTCGTGGCGCTCGCCGAGTGCCTGGCCAACGACTTGCGCGCAGTCGGCGCGCCGATCGGCGTCTCTGTCCTGACACCGAGCGCAGTCGCCACCGCGATCGGGGACTCGCAGCGTTCGCGTCGAGACCGTCCGGGCCCCGACGCCGGGGCCGACAGGATCGAGGAGATCCTACGCGATTTCTGCGCCGCCGGCCTGGCGCCCGACGACGTCGCCAAGATGGTCGTGGACGGCGTGCGTCGCGGTGACTTCCTGATCCCGACCAAGGATGGCTTCGCCGAGTTCATCCGCGTACGCGCCGAGGCCCTGATGCGTCGCGAGCTGCCCCCGTTTCAGATGTTTGATTGACATCGTATCCGGTCGAACGAGCGGGCGGCCACCCTCGTCTCGGCAGAGGGCAGGCCGCCGGTTCGTCTGTTCGAGCGAATGCGACTCCGAGAACAGCCGTCAGGCGAGCCCGTAGAGCTTCTCCGCGTTGTCCGCGAGGATGAGGCGCTTGGCGCGATCGTCCAGATCCCCTCGACCGGCGATGGTTCGCGCCGTCTCCGGGAACCCGCAGTCCCAGTGGTAGTAGTCCGACGCATAGACGATGCGCTCGGCGCCGAGCTGCCGAGCCACCACCCCCACGGCCTCCTCACCCGGATCACATCCGATCCAACACCGTCCATCCAAGAAATACTCGGAAGGCTTGCGATCGATGAACGGAGCCTGCTCGGGCATTCGGCGCCAGTGGTCGTCGAGGCGCTCGAGCCAGCCGGGCAGCCACCAACAGTTGGCCTCCATGATGCCGAAGCGCAGCTTCGGGAAGCGGTGCAAGACACCCCCCACGGTGAAGGCCATCGTCGCGAGCATCCCGCCGATCGGATGCGTCAGAGCGTGGACCTCGAGGCGCGTCGAATAGCGGTCCACCGCGATCGGTACTTGA
>CAZNSL010000336.1:0-6545 GCA_964574975.1 uncultured Alcaligenaceae bacterium
CGCTGCCTCCAGGTCGCGCCGCAGCACGCCCGTCACCTCGTCGCGGGCGCGCTCGGCCTGCTCGCCGGCCAGCACCGCCGCTTCCACCGCCGCGGGCCGCACCGCCCGGAGTACCTCGTTGCGAATCGCGCCGTCCACACCCAAGCCCCCGAAGCTGAGGCAGCGCGGCTCCGCCTGGTCGAGCCAGCCGCGCAGGCACGCGTAGCGGAGCACGTCGTGGGTGCGGCCGGTGTAGTGGACCGTCAGCTTGCGGCCGCACCGGCGGCACCGCAGCAGACCGGCCAGCAGGGCCGGGCCGCACTTCGCGGGGCCGGCAGCCGATCCGCCGATGACGTTGCCCGCGATTTGCCGCCGGACCCGCTCGAACTGCTCCCAGTCAATGTAGCCCTCGTGGTGGCCGGGGATGAGCACTGCCCACTCGTCCGGGGGCCGCCGCCGACGGCCGTCCGGCCCGGCCGCCTCGCGCCGCGCCGCTGGCCCGGTGCGGCCGTAGGCGTAGGCCCCGCCGTAGGCGGGGTTGGTGAGCATCTGGTAGGCGCGCGTGTACGTCGGCCGCCGCCACACCGTCTCCCCGCCGGGGGTCCGGGCGGGCAGCTGTAGCCCCTCCTCCAGGAACCACAGCAGCGTCCGGCGCACGCTCCCCAGTTCCTCGAACTTGCGGAAGACCAGCCGCACCGCCTCCTGTACGCGCCGGTCGGGGTCCAGCTCGACGCGCTGCTCGGGGGCCCGGATAAAGCCGACCGGAACGGCGACGACCAGCTCGCCGCGGCGGGCCTTCGCCTGGCGCGCCGCCCAAGCCCGCTGGCGGAGGAGGTCCAACTCGTACTCGTTGAGGCTGCCCTTGAGCCCCAGCAGCAGCCGGTCGTTACTCGAACGCGGCGAGTAGACCGCGTCCTGGTCGATCAGCAGCGTATCGACGAGCCGGCAGACCTCGACGAGCTGCTGCCAGTCGCGGCTGTTGCGGGCGAAGCGCGAGACCTCGCGGGCCGCGACGGCACCGACCCGCCCGAGGCAGACCTCCGAGACCATCCGCTCGAACCCGGTGCGAGCCGTGTGGCCCGCGGCCGAGCGCCCGAGGTCCTCGTCCACCACCTCGACCTCGGCCCAGCCCAGCTCGCGCAGACGGTCGCGCATCGCGTACTGCAACCGCTGGCCCTCCAGATGATGGGCGGCCTGAAACGCCGAGGACTGCCGGACGTAGAGGATGGCCTTGCGCTGCAGGTGGTGGGGGCAGACCTTATCGCTCACGGCCGCCCCCCTTCGCGGCGGCGGCCGCGGTGTTGCGAGCGCGGAGCATCTGGGCCAGCAGCCGGGTCGCCTCCCGCCGGGTGGCCTCCGGGAGTGCCGTCCAAGCGGGGTCGCGGCGGGACGGGATCGGCGGGGCGGGGGCAGGCGTCGGGGTCGGGGAACACCGGCATGACGGTCGCATCAGCATCTCCTTTGCGCGGGGCGAAGGGGTGCTGATCGTTTAGGCCGCCGTCGGTCCTTCGGTGGGCGTCGAGCAAGGCCCGGAGTCGGCGCAAGGCCGCAGGGGCGACCCGCGGTTCAGCCGTGAGGCCGATGCCGGCGCAGGCGACCGCGTCAACCATCCACGCGGGGACTTCCACGGCTCGCCGATCCTCACTGCCGAGGCGGCAGTCGAAGACGGCGATCCCGCCGCGCACGGCCCGATCGACGATCAGGACCTCGCAGCCGAACCAGGGGTGAAAAGGGTAGTGGATACGCCCCACATCGACGGGTGGGGTCTTATGTTGATGAGTTCTACCACGGCGAACGTCCCCATCAAGGTTTCGACAACCGACCGCTCGACGGCCGCGGCTCGGCAGACGCGTCGATCCCGCGGCAGGACGAGGTGCGGACCGTCGGCCGGCTCGGCGGCGTGCTGCACCACTTCGAGCGCCGCGCCGCATAGCGACCATCGACGGCGAGTCGCAACCACTTCTCCGCGGTGATCGCCGTGCGCGCCGGCACGCGCCGTCTCCACCGTCGGTCGCCCCAACCGTCACGACCGCGTCATTCGTCGAGGCCTCCGACGCAACCTCAGGGCCGTCGAGCGAGTCGCGATTCCATGGGCTGACGCGGCGATCAGCATGGGACAGCATTTTTGTACGGGAAGACGGAGACCGCCCCGTTCACTCAAAAGTCCGAAACTCAAGACAGCCCCTGGCAACAGAAAGTCCGCGGCTATTTCTTCTCCAACTCGATGATGCCGTCCCAGTCTGGCGACGGGCCTTGCGGGTACTTGTCCATGAACTTCTGCAGAAAGTCGCTCGGCCCGTCGTTCGACAGCGACCGCAGCTTCGCCGACGCGTCCGACCAGCGCTTCTTCTCGAACATCGCTTCGTAGGCACTCTCGTAGTCCAGCCGCTTCTGCTCCGGCAACGAGTCCAAGCCGACTGTCGGCAACAGTTCGTGGATCACCACCGGGACCGACATGCCCGCCGGTTCGACGCGCGCCAGCCGCCGCACGCGCGCGAAGCCGTCGGAGCGGTGGTCGGACACGTAGGTGCCCACCGCTTCGTCGGTCAGGATCTGCACGCGGAACTGTTTGGTCATGCTCTCGAGTCGGGCCGCCAGGTTCACCACCGGGCCGAACACGCCGACCTTGAACTGCTCCAACGTGCCGATGCGGCCGGCGATCGCCGGGCCGTGCGCGATGCCGATGCCGCAGGCGAAGTTGGCCAACGAACTGCCCTTCCGCGACGACGCCTGCTGGAAGTGCTTGCGGATCTGGAGCGCGGCCCGCGTCGCCCGCTCGATCTGGTTGTCCATCGACACCGGCCAGCCCCAGAAGCCCATCGCGGCGTCGCCCTGGAAATCGCCGATCACGCCGTCGTTGTCGATGATCGCCGCCGCCATCACGTTCAGAGCCTCGCTGACGCAGCCCCACAGCTTCGCCAGGTTACTCGACCCTTCCTCGACGATCCGGCAACTGCCACGCAGGTCGCAGAACAGCACCGTGACGTTCGTGACCCGTTCCTCCAGCATGTCCTCGATCGACTTGCCGGTGGCACGCTCCTGCATGAGCTGCGCCACCTTCGGCGACAGGAACTTGAGCAAGAGCGTCTGTCGCTTCTGCAGGTCGTGGACCTGCCGCAGTGCCCCGTAGATGTCGCCGGTGAGGCGGGCGAACTTCAGGTCGCTCTTCAGCTCGTTGTCGCGGGCCATGCTGTCGGCCGTGCGCACCTCGCGCGGCAAGCGGCCGACGACGTACAGGCCGGTGCCGTAGCACGCTTCTTCCAGGAGCGGGGCGCACAAGGCCCAGTCGGTTCCAGGGTCGTTGAGGCTGAACTTGCTGTCGACGGCGCGCGCGTTGTCCTGGTTCCAGACGTGCAGCGTACTCAGGCGGCGGCGGATCGCGTCGAACACCAGCCGCCGGCTCGGTCGGACCTCCGCCGGGTTCGACCCGCGGCGCGCCGACGCGACGACGGCCACGCGCAGGTCGTCGTCGGTACTCTCCGGCAAGAGCCGAACGACGGCGGCCCCGTCGGCGTGTGGGATGCCCTTCAGGAGCGCGTCGACGACCTGCATCTCGAACTGCTGATCGTCGGGCGACTGGCGGATGATCTCCGGCAGCGACGCGAGGGCCTCGATCCGCTGGTCGGCGTTGTCGAAGCGAACCTGCCGCAGTTCCTTCGGCGCGATCGACATCTCGATCGGGGCGGCCTCGTCGATCAGCGTGAACGTGGTGTTGCCGATGCGGAACGACTCGTGGGCAGAGACGGCGAACTCGTCGGTCGGCACGCCCTTGTAAAAGACGGGGTTGCCGGCCGTCGGCCGCTTCTGCACCGTCAGCTTGCCGCCAGCCCAGTGCAGGTTGGCGTGCTGGCGCGAGATGAAGTTGTCCCACTCGGTCGCCCAGCCGTCGGGCGTGCCGGGGTGTCGGCCCAGGAGGACGGGCGTGTCGGGCAGCTTGCGCCGCCAACCGAACTGGGGATCGTTTTCGTACCGCGCTTCCAGGTCAGCCATGAGCCGAACGCTCCCCGCGCCGCAAAGTCCACATCAGCCCGCACCAGAGTCCGCCAACGAGTAGCGCCATTATACCGAGGGTCGCCCAGCCGATGTAGCGCAACCGGACCTGCAACGCCCCGACCGCTTGGAGGGCAATGTCCGGGTCGTGCTGGATGATCACCAGCCACTGCTGGTCGGCTCGGGCCGGGCGCGCCGGGGCGTAACCGGCCAGATGCAACTTACCGCCCAGCACCGGGTCGGCCCAAGTGGCGCTGGTGCCGGCTTCCAGCCGGCCGACCGTTTCGGGCGAGTAGTACGCCGGCGGGTTCTGGCCCATCACCGGCCGGATCGCCTCGGCTTCCGGGTGGGCCAGCACGTGCCCGCGGCCATCGACCACCACCGGGAAGCCGCCGGCCACCTTCACGTCCCGCATCCACTCGCGCAGCCGGTCGAGCCAGCCCTGCACCTCCTGCCAGTCGATGTGCCCGACCAACAGACCCACCTGGGTGCCGTCCTTGCCGACGACCGGCACGCTCACGTTGACAAGCGTCTTGCCGCGGTTGATCCGCTCTCCCATGTAGGGCTGCGAGACGTGCGGCCGGGCCACCGGCGGAAAGGCCTCGTTGTGGCGGTCGTGCCGGTCGCCACCGCCATTGAACCAGTCGCGCCAGGCATAGCGCTGCTCGAACAGTAGCGACCACTGCGTCTGGTCGTCCGGCAGGCCGCTCTCGCGGTCGAAGCGAGTGAGCATATGGCCATCGGAGTCTACGAGGGCCAGCCCGCGGAAGTACGCCCGGCAGCGCGGCGTGTGGTACTTGGTCCGCAGCCAGTCGCGCACGGGGTCCAGTCCTTCGGGCGTAAGGGCCGGCAATCCGCCGGTCGGAGCCGCTGCGTTGGCGCGGCGCTTCCGCGTCAGTTCGACCATCGCCGGGGCGAGTTGCGGCTCCTCGTCGACGCAGGCGAACTCGTCGAGCATGGCGATGCCGTCGCGGAGCTTCTCCTCGAGGACGCGCGCCGCCAGCCGGGCGGTGACGAGGTTGCCCGAGAGCAACTCGTCCTGGAGGGCGGCGCGGGCGTCGCGCACCGCGGAGCGGGCGAACACGGTGCCGGCCCCGGTCGCAAGCAACAGCAGGCCGAGCGACGCCAACGCCCCGAGGGCCAGGATCGGTCGCCGACGGCGCTGGCGGTCGCGCTCCTGGAGGGCGGCGAGGACCGCGCCGGCGTCGCGGTAGCGCTCCGCCGGGTCGAGGGCGAGGCACTTATCGACGATCGCCGCCAGCAGCCGGTCCACGCCGGGGACCGCGCGGTGCGCCACTGGCGACGGCAGTGCGCGGATGCCTTCGCGGTACTTCTTGAGTCGCTGGTACTGTCGTGGCGTCGCCTTGTGGGGGTCGTTGCGGGCGGCGTCCTTGCGCGGGGCCTGGCGGGTGTGCATGGCGTTGACGAGTGCGCCGAGACCGTACACGTCCCAGCGGGTATCGGGGATTTGCGGTGCGTCGTCGGCTTGCTCCGGGGCCATATAGAAGAAGGTGCCGAGCGCGGGAGCCGCGTCGTCGGACAGGTGCGCCTGACCGAAGTCGGCGATGAGCGGCTGGCCGTGCTGATTGAGCAGGATGTTGCCGGGCTTGAGGTCGCAGTGGCGGATGCCCTTGGCGTGGACGAACGCCAGCGCCTCGGCGATCTGCCGGAAGTACGAAAGCACAGCGCCGACGGGCAACGGGCCGGTCTTGAGCCGGGTGGCGAGGGAACCGCCATCGGCGTACGACATGACGAAGTACGGCGGGTCGGCGTTCGGCTCGACTTCCTTGAGCTGGACGATGCCGAAGGTGCTATCGAGAGTGGCGAGGCTCTTGACCTCGTCCTGCATGAATTGCCACTGCTGGCCGGTGCGGTGGGCGAAGAACTTGATGGCGACCCGCACACCGAGGGCGTCCTGGGCGAGCCAGACGGCACCGTAAGTCCCCTCGCCGAGTTTGCCGAGCATCGTGTAGCCGGCCGCCACGGGATCGCCGCGGCTGGCGCGGTTTTCCAGGACGATCTCGAGGCGCTGGACGGCGGTGAGCGATTCGTGTTCGAGGTGGTCGGAGGTGGCGGGGTTGTCGCCGAGCTGGCCCGGTTCGGAACAGGTGGATTCGTGGGAGGTGACGGCAGCGGGACGAGCGGTGCGGCCAGACGGCGGCGGGGTGCGGATGTCGGGTGGCTCGTGGCCGGCGTCGGGAGGCAGGGTCGGGTCGGACATCGCAGGCTCCGGCCGGCCGCCGGGCGGGCGTCGGCACCACGTGCCAGTTTACCCCGCGGACGGCCGCCCGTCAGCAGGACCGGCCGAGTGACGGGCGAAGGATGAACTGGATTTGACGCCCGACGGCCGCGGGGTCCGAGGCGTTTCACGCCTCGTCCAGCTCCGCCCTCCCCGACCGAGCCGTATGGTAAACCCGGGCGGTCCCTGTCCGTCGGCCGTCAGCCGGCGGCCCGTCCCGCGTCGCCAGCATTCGCCGGAGAACGTCTCATGTTCCGTCGTTACGCATCATCCGCGGCGGTGGCCGCACTCCTGATCGGTGTCGTGGTCGCGGCCGACAAGGAGATCAAGGGCAAGG
>CAZNSL010000337.1:0-6529 GCA_964574975.1 uncultured Alcaligenaceae bacterium
CTTCAGGTTGCCGGCTTCATCATACGTGAACGCGAACTGCTGCATCTTCGTCTGGCCGCCGCCGGCCTTGTCATACCAGGTTTCCACTTCCATGCGGTCGGCTTTGTCATAACCAAACGTCCGCTCGCGGCCCAGGCGATCAATAATACTGACGAGCCGATTGGCATCGTCGTAGGCATAGACGGTGTCCTTGCCGAGCGGGTCGGTTTCGAGCGTCTTGTTGTGGGCCGCGTCGTAGTCCCATTCGGTGGTGTTGTTCACCGGATCGGTCAGCGTCTTCAGGTCGCCGGAGGGGAAGTAGGTGAACTCGGTCTCGCCATCCTCGGCGTCGACGATCTTGGTCAGCCGGTCGAGCTTGTCGTAGGTGTAGGTCGTTTCCTTGCCGAGCGGATCGATGACGCTGGTGCGGTTGCTGTTCAGGTCGTAATCGAAGAGCGTTTCGCGTTCGAGCGAGCCGTGGCCCGGCAGGTCGGTGATGCGGACGACGTCGCCGAGCGGGCGGACTTCATATTCGGTCACGCGGCTGCCGGGCCGCGTCACTTCGATGACATGGTCGAGGAAGTCGTATTCGTACGACACCTGGTATTCGTCCGTGGTCAGGCTGCCGTCAGCCATCGTCTGCGATTCGAGGCGACCGGCGATGTCGTAAGCGAATGAGGTCACGCGGTCGAGCGGGTCGGTGATGGAGAGCAGCAGCCCGGTGACGCCATCGTCGTAGGCGTAGGCGGTCTCGCGTGCGTAGGTGCCGTTTCCATAGGCTTCGGTCACCAGCGTGGTCTGGCCGAGTTCGTTGTATTCGAACTTCGTGACCGTGCCGCGCGGGTCGGTGATGGTCGTGATGCGGCTGCCGGGGTCGTAGCCGTAGGTGGTCTTGTTGACCTCGCCGTCATAGATGTGTTCGGCGCGGCCGAAACGCTCGTAGGCCACGCGCGTGGTGCGGCCCTCGGGCGCCAGCGTCTGGTCCTCAAGCCCGTCGACCCAGTAATGGAAGTCGGTTTCCTTGCTGCGCGGATCGCTGACCTGTGTGATGCGGTCGAGCAGGTCGTACGTGAAGCTGGTGACGCTGTTGTCTTCGTCTTCGAAGGAGACCATGCGACCGGCGAGATCGTAGGTCGTGACGGCGTCCTGACTGTCGGGATCGGTGACGGTGACGGTCAGGGCGACGTCGTCGTAAGCGTAGCTCGTGGTGTAATTGCGGGGGTTCTTGGCGGTCAGCACGCGGCCGAGGGGATCGTAGGTGAAGAGGTTGCCGCGGGACTCGATGTCGAATACGCCATCGAGGTTTTGGAAGTCGTATTGGCTCGCGACGCGGCCCACGATGTCGTAATTAATGGTTTGCCCGACCCAGGCAAAGCCTCCCGACAAATCGTCGATCCCAGTGAGCGTGGTTTCGCCGAGTTGGTTGTAATCGAAGGTGGAGTCGCGGTATTTCGAACTGGGAAGCGTTTCGCGGATCTGCGAGACGCGCTCAATCGTATCGTACGAGTAGGTCTGCGTGGGCTGGCCCGGAGTGACGACGGTCTTGAGACGGCCAGAGTCGTCGTAAGTGTAGGCGGTCGTCAATTGGACTGCTTCGCCGACGGCCGCGATGACACCCTGTGTGCGTCCCAGAATGTCGTAAACGGTCTTGGTTTCGCTGTCGTTGCCGTCGGTGAACGTCACCGAGAGATTATCGTCGCCATAGGCGATGGATTCGCGGATTTCCCCGGTGGTCACGTTGTTGCCATAGTTGATCGTCTCCACGAGGCGACCCACGGGATCGTAGCCGAAGTCCATCGTGGAGACCCGCGCACGCAGGTCGCTGACGGATGCAAGGTCTTCGAGTTCGCCGGTGCCCGTCTCGCCATGGACGCGTTCACGGGTCACGAGCGATTCGACATCCCGGCTGCCGGCGTAGTAGCCGAACTCGGACTGCTGCAGGACGATGTCGCCGGCCACGTCGTCGGCGTGCGTGGAGTCGCTGTCACTGCCGCCGTTGGTGAGGAAGGACTTGGCGGGCCGGCCGAGAGTATCGAACTCGGTTTTCTCGACCAGGCCCGAGGGCGCCAGGATCTTGATGGGCAGGCCGCGGTCGTCGTACCAGAATTCGCTTACTGATTTCGTGGACGAGACGGTGCCGACGCTGCCGCCGGTCTGGTAAACGCCAAAATCCTCGATCTTGTAGACGAGTCCGAGGTCGTTGGTGAACGTGTCGGTGCGGCTGCGGCGCAGGCTCGCCGAAGGGACGCTCGGATCGGTATGATCCATCGTCACCGTGTCGCCATCGTAGACTTCGGTGCGCGTGATGTTGTTGCGGTTGTCGTACTCAAGCCAGGTCGCCGGACGATTGACCGCCGTGCTCGACCCGACATCGCCTTCCTTGATCAGGACGACTCGATCCCGCCAGTCATATCCCAGGCTGGTGAAGCGGCTGTCCCATTCGGAGGGGAAGACGGTCATCGTGGTGAGGTGGCTGTTGCCGGCGTAGCCTTGGTCGTACTCGTACTCGGCGATCTTGACGAGGTCGGTCCCCTCGGTGTTGCCCGGACTCCACGGCCCAACATCGGGCTCGTCGTCGGTGCCCTGCCAGACGCTCTGGAGCCGCCCGAAATCGTCGTAGAACTGCCGCGTGATCAGACCCGCGGGCGTGATGGTGCGGCTGGGCAGGCCCCGGTGCGTGTAATCGAACTCGGTGCGGAGATAGTTGTCGCCAGCAGCGCCGATCGTCGGCTGCGTGGTGTAGTCCTCGCTATCAAGATCGAAGTAGTCGTCCTGGGCGATGGCCTGGCCGGCCTTGTTGTAATGGACGCGGGAGAGTGAGAACACCTCCTCGACGGCGCCCGTGCCGAATGTGATCACGGCATCATCGGACGAGGCGGTGAAGGTTTCCGAGTAGTAGCCGTTCAAGTCGTGACGGGTCACCTGCATCGGCACCGCCGCCTTCGAGGTCCCGGCGTTCCATCCCAGATAGGCGCGAGTTTCGCGTTGGGCGTCGTCGTAGACGAACTGATCGACCCGGTTATCCGGATGCGTGACCGACGTCACGCGGCCACGGGCTTCGCGCGTCATCGACGTCACGAAGTGCAGGCCGTCGGGCGAACTCCACGGTTCGCCGTAAACCGCATCGGTATCCACGTCCTCGACGATCATCGACGGCTGACCCGTGGGCAGGTCGTACTCGATGTACGTGACCGACCCCGCGCCATCCTTGTTCCAGACCACGCGCCCCTGGCTGTCAAAGGCCGTGCCCACCACGGCCGCGGTGCCCGAGCCGTTCTGACCGGTGCCCACTTCCGCCAGCGTCACCTCGAGTTTCGAGATCGCATTGGTCCCGGTGAACCAGGTGTAGTCGTAGGTCTGCGTGATCGGCACCAGCCCCGCCGTATCCGTGAAAACCGTGGAACTGGCCGTGGTGTAAACCGTGATGCCGCTGGCCGTGTGTTCAAAGTATTCGAACGCCGCTTGAGGTACGGCCGTCCCGTCTTCGCCCTTGCGAATCGAAATCCCCGACAGATACCCTGCGACATCACCGGCGAAAAACTCATCATCCTCCTCGCCGGGATCGTGGCCATCCACCGAAGTCGTGGTCGATGAGCCGAACGCGAAGTCGTAAATCAGGCCCGCACTGTTCGCCATGAAATCGTTGTCGCTGCCGTCGAACGTCATCAGCGTCAGTTCGGCTTCTCCATAGCCGGTCATCGCCGAGGGCGTCGCCATCGAGATGAGCCGCCCCGCGTTGTCATACTTGTAGTAGGCGATCCGCTCGACGGTCGCGCCGTCGTTCTGCTCCACGAAAAGCATGACCTGGCCATAGGCATTCGTGTAAACCACGTTGGTGCTGCCGCCCGGCAGCGTCTCGGTCGTCCGCATCGCCCAGTGGTTGTAATCGGCCGTGTAGCCTTTCGAGCCGGTGTTGTCGAGGTAGGCGTACTCGTAGCCGCCGAAGCCGGCGCTGCAGATCGAGCAGCCGTTGCCCTGCACCCGGTGCAGGCTCACTCGATTCTCAGCGTCATATTCCAGATAATTGTCACTGTAATCGTCGAGCGTGCCGTCGGATGCGGTCAACGGGTTGATCCCATCCGCCGCCAGCCGCCGCATCGACTCCGGCCCGATCGCGAACTTCAGCTCGCCGGTAAATCCTGGCGAGGTGTTGGAGGTGTAGTAGCGATAGTAGTGCGTGCCGAGGTTCTCATTGGCGGCCCCGAACATCTGCACCGTCCGCAGGCGTCCCGGCAGGCCGTTGGTGTCATTCGAATCGTAATAATCGTACTGCGAGGATTGGACGAGATCCATCGAGAAGCCGGAGCCTTGCCAGGACTCGATCGACTGCACGAGCCCTTCGTTCTCGCCGCTCGGGACCATGCTGAAATCGTAAAACTCCTTGCGGCCATCCGGATAGACGGTTTCGACATAGTCGAGAAGCCCGGACACGTCGCGGGTCGCCGTCGTCACCGGCCCGCCCGGCAGCGTCTCGCGATAGAATTGCCCTTTTTGTTGATCCGGGAGTCCGCCGCCAAACCCCTCGAACTCCGTAATGGTGCCGTCCGTCTCGACCAGTTCGTAATAGCCAGAGCCATTGAGTTCCAGTGTGTTCTGTTCAAAGTGCCGCGCGGCGAAGACGTCGCTGCTGACTTCATCGAAATACCGTCCGGCCACGCCTCCCGTTGCAATCACCGCTTCGGTCCCGCCGCTGAGCAGGCTCAACCGCGGCAACTGGGCAATCGCGTGACCTTCACCCGCCGTCAGGTCCCCCGTTGAATGATTCGTCGCCGTGCTTTCAACCCCCACGGCATCCTGACAGGTTTCGCAGGTGTCGCCGATATGTCGGGACGTTAATTCCGGATCGCCGGAATTCCAATTCACCGAGGCCGCGGACAGACTCGACGCCCGAACTATTTCTTCCGTGTGCTGGCCCTCGATGTAGGGCATAATCTGAGCCCGGGGATCCATGCCAGGCGTCTCCCAGTTTGGCCCGAGAGCCACCCCATGCCCTTGGTACTTGCTGTCGGAGGGCTTCCACTCCAACGTCCGACTACGCGAACCATTCGGCCGCACGACGGGGTACCGAACGAATTGGTCGAGCGATTCCTTCGGCACATCCAATGTCGGCGGCGACACCGGCGATGGCGTTTCGTCCCCGTCAGCCTCAATCTCCACCGTGACTTCGTTGACGATTTCAAAAACTTCCTCTTCCACCTCTTTCTCGACAACGACGATGTAATCCGGCCCGCGACGGAGCTTGTAGATGATCGTCTCCGCCGAAACTTCCTCATAGGGATCGTCAACGATCTCAAGTTCCACATCGACTGTCGTCGCGTTCGCCGGGAACGTCGCCGAAAAGACCGGCACATAATCGGTCCACGCTCGTGCCGTGCCACCCTCGACCGTAATCGCCACGGTCAGCGGCTGCGTCGTGTCGCCATTCTCCCGCTCCAGGCGGATCTTGGCATGGGTCGATCCCTCCACGCCATCCGTCGTGGTGGCGATATCAAACCAGACACTCGCTGGCGGATCGTTGCTGGCGCTCAGCGCCCAACCGCCGGTCATCCCCTCGACCGGCACGAAGTTCCCGACCCGATTGCCAACCAATTGACCGGTCGTGCCACTGAAGACCCGCACCTGCCCCTCGACGCCTGGTCCGGTCGTCGTCACCAGATCGGCAAAACGATCGTTGTCCACATAGGCCGTGGCCAAGCGAACGCCCGAGGTCATGTCGTCGCGGTAAGGCTGGAAGTCGGAGATCACGCTGCCATCGGCGCCACTGTAAACCTTAACCTGCGATTTCTGGCCACTGCCACGGCCGACCACCAGATCGGGGATCCGATCGCCGTTGACATCCCCCGCCAAGGCGTCGGTGCCGACGCTGACGCCGCCGAGTTCGCTGGAACTGAACGCAAAGAAACTCCCCAGGGGGCCCTCGATGACGTCTTCGGTGGACGCATCGTAGATCACAACGTGCGGCCCGCCGCCTTCGCCGGCGCCAATCACGACTTCCGCATTGCCATCGCCGGTGAAATCCGCCGCGGCCACCGTTGCACCGCCGCGGAACTCCGGGGCATACGCGAAGAAGTCATCAATCACCGATGCATCGACACCAGAGAAAATCCGAATGCGAGGACCACCAGACTTACCAGCGCCGGTAATAATGTCGGGAATCGTGTCGCCGTCAACGTCCGCCGCCGCGATGCTCACGCCACCTGTGAACGTCGACTCATACGAAGAGAAGTCGCCCAGTGTGCCGCTCAGCGCTTCGCCTGTTTTCCCATCGAACACGCGAACACGGTTGCCCCCGGTCTTCTGAGACGCAATCAGATCGGGGAAGCCGTCCCGCGTGATATCGGCGGTCGCAACGTTGACACCGCCTGTGAACTCCGACTCAAACGCATCCCGCGCAAAGAGTTGATTGCCGTTCATCGCGTCAATGGCGCGGATATTCGAGCCGGTCGGCGATCCCAGATGAATCACCGGGAACGGCAACGGCCGGCTGTCCGGAACCACCCGCTCTTCCAGAGTCGTCATTTCCAAACGCGAGGATTTTCGATCTCCGACT
>CAZNSL010000338.1:0-6523 GCA_964574975.1 uncultured Alcaligenaceae bacterium
GCGGTGGTTGCGCCCAACCGCTCGCTCACGCTCGCGGCTCCGATTGACGAGCCGCAACCTGAGGAGCCGCGAGCGTCAGCGAGCGAGACAAACGACCGCTCGCTCGCGGCTCCTCGTGCTATTCGACCGTAATTCTCGGTATTCCGTTTGACGGAGCTGGCCGGGGGCGTTACGCTAACAGTGGTTTGTCTCGGCGGCCCGTCGTCTCCGTACGCCCGCATACCCGACCGGTCGTTGGATCGTCCTGGCATTCGTTCGTATCCGAGTCTTTTCGCTTGAGGGGGTTGTGGCGATGACGCAGCGTTCTTCCCGGCGGTCGGCGTTTACGCTGATCGAGTTGCTGGTCGTGATGGCGATCATCGCCACGCTGATCGGCCTGCTCTTGCCCGCGGTCCAGAAAGTCCGCGAGGCGGCCAACCGTACCGAGTGCAAGAACAATCTGAAGAACATCGCACTCGCCTGCGTCAACCACGAGGCGAACCTCAAGATTCTCCCGACGGGTGGCGTCGTAAGTTCCCAGATCACTGGGGCCGTCAGTCGCGTCAACTCGACCGGCCAACCGGTTGCCGGCAAGAATCAGCCGTGGAGTTGGGCGTATCAGATCCTGCCGTACGTCGAACAGGACAACCTATATAACCTGCCACTGGCGAGCAATGCTGTCATCCTGCGGTCACCGGTGAAGCTGTTCTCCTGTCCGAGTCGCCGGCTGTCAACGGTCGCACCGTTGGCGGGTTCGGGTGACCAGTTCCTGATCGACTACGCGGCCAACGGCGGTTGGAGTGCCCCGGCGGCCAGTGCAACCGAATTGACGACCGGCCTGATGGCTCCGACGGGCGTTGCAGTGAGCGGCAACCTCGTGACTTACACCCCGATAACCGTTAGCCTTGGCCGAATCAAGAACGGGTCGTCGAACACTGTCCTGATCGGCGAGAAACTGGTGTCGATTCAGGGAGCCGGCGGTGGCCAAGACGACGGCGATAAGATCAGTGGTTTCTTCGGTTACGGCTACCAGTCCGTGCGGTTCGCGGCTGTCGGTGGTACGCCGTTTCCCCCGCGGGCCGACGCACAGGCCGTCGTTAGCACGAACAACTTTGGCTTCGGCTCGTCGCACACAGGAGCGATGAACGTCGCCTTTGCCGACGGTTCGGTGCGGCAGATCAATTACGGCATCGAATCCAATGTGCCTACCTCGTCGAACCCGACCCCCGGCGCGTGGCTGCGGCTCACCAACCGCTCGAACACGTTCCCCGTCGATACGAGCGATTTCTAATCGACGAACGTGACAACCCAGCGCCGGGCGGGGAGACACACCCCGCCCGGCGTTTTTTCGTCTCGACGATCCTCCGCATATCGACGCTCCCGGTACAATGGCCCACGGGGCCAACGACCGTGACACAATCTCTGCTCGCCAACCCGGCACGACCGACGGACGCCGATCCTCTGCCACCCGGCCCGCGCATTCCCGCCGTCCTGCAACTGCTCCGCTACACCCACTCGCCGCTGCCGTTCCTCGAGTCGTGCCGACGCCGCTACGGCGATCCGTTCACCGTCCGCATGACCGGCTACGGCACGTTTGTGATGCTCGCCGACGACGACTCCATCAAGGACGTGTTCCGCGGCGACCCGCACGCCCTGCACTCCGGCGAGGCCAACGAGTTCCTCAAACTCACCGTGGGCGACAACTCCGTCCTCGTCCTCGACGGCGGACCACACGCCCGCCAACGGCGCGTCCTGCTGCCGCCCTTGCGCGGCGACCGCATGCGCTCGTTCTTCACCGCGATGCAGGCGGCCACTTTGGAGGCGGTTCGCGGCTGGCCGATCGACCGACCGTTCGAAGCCGTGCCGACGATGCGTTGGGTCACGTTGCGGGTCATCCTGCAAGCGGTCCTCGGTCTTCAGCCGGGGCAAGAGCTGGAACGGTTCGAAGGGCTGATCGAGCGGATGCTGGCGAACGGACGCAGCCGCTACGGGCTGACCGTGATGTTCCTGATCCCGCCGCGGCTGGTGCAAGGGTCGCGGTGGATGCCGTTCTTCCGCCAACTCCGCGATCTCGACGCGGCCCTGTACCCGCTCATCGACCGCGTCAGAAAAATGCCGTCGGCCGCGCGCGGCGAGAGCGTCCTGGCCGATCTGGTGGCCGCCACGCACGAGGACGGCACGCCCCTGAGCGACGCGGAGATTCGCGACGCCGTGCTGACCCTGGTCGTCGCCGGGCACGAGACGACCGCACTGGCATTGGCCTGGGCTTTGGAGCAGATCGTCCCGCGGCCCGACGTGGTGGGCCACATTACCGACGAGCTGCGCCGCGTGACGGGCGGCCATCCGCCGGCAGCCGAACACCTGGAGCGGCTGGCGTACCTCGACGCGGCGATCCGCGAGAGCCTGCGCGTGCGGACGATCCTGCCATTCGTCGTCCGCAAGACCAAGCGGCCGTTCGCCGCCGGCGGGCGTATCTACCCGGCCGGCGTGTTGTTGTGCCCGTGCAACCACCTCGTCCACCACCGGGCCGACCTGTACCCCGAACCGGCGCGGTTCCTGCCGGAGAGGTTCCTGGAACGGAAGTACGCCGGCCACGAATGGTTCCCGTTCGGTGGCAGCAACCGCGTCTGTCTGGGCATGGCTTTCGCGCTGTACGAGATGAAGACGGTGCTGGCGACGCTGTTCGCGCAGGTTCGCCTCGAGCGCCCACCCGGCAGCCGTTCGGCCCCAGTACGCCAGGGCATTGCGCTCGCACCGGACGACGGGGCACGGCTCGTGGTCGCCGAGCGCCGGACGTGACGCCGTTGCTGGCAGCGGGCCACCGGCATACAGTTCCCGTCAGTCCGACTCCTACGAGGTAGAAACGATGACGCGACTGTGGATACTCTGGCTAGCGACGTGCGCGACCGCGTTGGCGTGGGCGGGTACCAGCTCTCGCGCGGACGACACCGCGCCGGCCAACCAGCTTTCGCCGGAAGAAGTGAAGGCTGGGTGGAAGCTCTTGTTCGACGGCAAATCGTTCGACGGGTGGCACAACTTCAAGACGAAGGGCGTCCGCCCCGGCTGGCAGGTCAAGGATGGGGCGCTCGTCTGTGCCGATCCCAAGGACGCTGGCGACCTGGTGACGCAGGAGAAGTTCGGCTGGTTCGAGCTGTCGCTGGAGTACAACATCACCCCGGCCGGCAACAGCGGCATCATGTTCCACGTGACCGACGAGGAGTCACATCCCTGGGCCACCGGCCCGGAAATCCAGCTCCAGGACAACGTCAAGGGCCGCGACCCACAGCGGAGCGGTTGGCTGTACCAGATGTACAAGCCGACCAACGACCCGAAGACCGGCAAGTCACTCGACGCAACCAAGCCGGCCGGCGAGTGGAACCACATCCAGGTCGTGATTGCGCCGCCGCCGGCCAAGTCATCGGTGACTATGAACGGCGTCCGGTATTTCGAGTTCGCGTACGGCAGCGACGACTTCAAGGCGCGGATCGCCAAGAGCAAGTTCAAGTCGATGCCGAAATTCGCCAAGGCGGACAGCGGCTACCTCGCCCTCCAGGGCGACCACGGCTCGGTGGCGTTCCGCAACATCAAGCTGCGGCCGATCGCGGCCGCGGCAGGCCAATCGCACCCGTGAGCGAGCAAAATGACGCAACCCCCGTTGGAGCGGGGGTTGCGTCCGCGAATCGGACCAGTGACCCTGACGGGGTGCGAACAACCTCCTCTTTTCCCGGCGAATCCTGGCGAAACGCTCCGAAGCGGTGCAGAATCCGGTGCAGTTGCTGACGCACTGCCGCCGCACCTGCGCGAACTCGCCTAGAGTGACGGCGGCAGCCTTCGCGACCGTAATGCCCGACACGTCGAGAGCGCCCCGGACCCTTGGGAACCGTTCCCGAAAGGTCCATGAGAAATTCGGGCCCCTTTTGCTGCCAGCGGGCAGTCGCAAGCTGCTGCGACAGACGGCCGAGACGCTGGCCGGCACGCAGCCGCGACGCAGCAAGCGTCGTTGCCGCCCGTCGGCGAAGTCGGGTATACTGCCAGCGTCGCCCGACGGAGAACCGACCGATGACTGACGCCGTGCGTCGCGTACCCGACTCGGCCGACTTCGCCGTCTACCTGCGCGAGTTGCCGCGGCTACTCGATGCTGGCGACGCCGGTCGCGTCGCGCTCATCGAAGGCGGCCGGCTGGTCGGCGTCTGGGACACGCCCGGCGACGCGCTGCAAGCCGGTTACAACCAATTCGGTCACGATGCCGATTTCCTGACCCAGCCGATTTCCCCCGCCGACCTGGACACCGCTCCGGCGGCGCGGCATTCGGCCCGCCGGCCCAAGCGGAGAACCGCCCGCCCGTGACCATCCTCCGCGGCACCGTCGGTCTCGCCGGCCCCATCGTTCAGGTGGAAGTATCCGTCGGCCGCACCGTGCGGCGTAGTCTCTTGGCCCTGCACCGGCCCATCCCGCAGCCCATCGCAGTCGCGGCGCTCATCGACACCGGCGCGGACGTGTCGTGTCTGGACTCGCAAGCGCTGACGCGGATCGCCCTTCAACGGCAGCGGGCATTCCTGCGCGTCAATGCGCCGGGGGCCAGCGGCTGGCCGTATTTGCCCGCTTACTTCGCGGGGCTGACGGTTCTGCACCCGTCGGGTCGGCGCACGGCTAACCTCGCGATTCCCGACATACTCGTTGCTGACGTGGCGCTCGGGATGACCGGCTGCGAACTGCTATTGGGCCGCGACGCGCTCGCCAACTGTCGGCTCGACTACGACGGCCGGGCCGGGACGTTCGTCCTGGACTACTGACCCGCGGGCGGGTAGCCGACCGTGGCGCACCGTGGCCAACGACGCCGGGGAAGGGGGAGCAGAATCTCTACAGCCCGTTCGCCCAAAACGGTCCCGTCTCCCGCGCACATTCTCGCACGGCTTTCAGGGGCTTTTGTCGGCAACGATTGCGAGCCACAAACGGGACAACGCTCTCAGACGACCGCCTACTCCCGCAGCAACCGCTCGGCCTCGCCTGCGGCCTTTGTCCCGGCGTAGTCGCGGACGATTTCGCGCAGTTTTGCCTTGCCTCGCTCGTGCTTGACTGGATCCGGGTCACTCAGCAGTGACTTGGCCAAAGTCAGCTTGTTGGACGCCGCCTGCTCTCGCTTCGTCTCTTCGGAGTTGACCTTGGGTGGCGGACTCGTCGGCTTCTCCTTCGGCTCCTTGCGAGCATTCGCTTTGCTATCGCTCGGCGGTGGCGGCACTATCGCACTTGCAGGATGCTGATTTTGCGTGGACGGCTTGCCCTTCCGTCCAACGCCCAGCCACATCAAGCCGGCGCAGGACAAGATGAGTGCCGATGCGCACACACTCACGCAACCGAATGCCAGCGCAGCGGGCTTTGGGTGGCCGTGGCCAGTCAGCTTGAAGTGGCGCCGACAGCACATCTCAGAACAGAACGCTGTGAGACAGGTCGAACACGTGATTTTGTGTTCAGCCACCCGGTTGCAGCCAAGGCAGCGGTACGACATGGGCATCCTCACTCGGGTTTGCCCAGCAACGTAGTCACTTGCCGTAGGAATTGGCAGTGAAATCCACTCATGTGTTGTCGGAGTACAACTCCTTTGGCCGCGTACCAGGCGGCCGGGAACTGCAATACTGAACTGGCCGGCGAGTATCCGTTGTACGTCGTAACGCGCTGGATCAGCAACAGCGCGCATCGCCAACAAGCATTACCTGAGCGTGCCCGATCAGTACTTCGAGCTGGCGGCAAAAAAAGCGGTGCAGAATCCGGTGCAGTTGTGGTGCAAAAAGCGGTACAGACTGAATCCGACAGAATCGCACAGAAAGCGCAGGAAACGACGCAACCCCCGTTGGGTCGGGGGTTGCGTCAACCTCTGGACAATCCTGTCGACTACTGTCCAGAAGCACAGGTGACCCTGACGGGATTCGAACCCGTGTCGCGGCCTTGAAAGGGCCGTGTCCTAGGCCTCTAGACGACAGGGCCGGTGTAAGATTCTCGCGCCCAAGGACTATGCAATCGTAGGAGTCGGCCCCGGCAAGCGTCAACCCGGACGAACCCCGACCGGCCGACGAAACATCGAATGCAAGGACGCCTGGCCCGCAACCTTGGTTCGCGGACGCCGGACGGCTACAATCACAGAACGCACCCACCTCGGAGCGAAGGAGAATCGGATGGCCAGCAAAAACGTCCTCGAATTCACCACCGACAATTGGCAGAAGGAAGTCGTTGAGGCCGGCCAACCGGTCCTCGTCGATTTCTGGGCACCCTGGTGCGGCCCGTGCCGCATGCTCACGCCGATCATCGACCGCGTTGCCGATCAGTTCGCCGGCAAGGCCAAGGTCGGCAAGGTCAACGTCGACGAGAACGCCGAACTGGCCATGAAGTACGACGTGACCACCATCCCGCGCGTCATGGTCTTCAAGGGCAGCGATCGGCCGCTACACCAGATCGTCGGCCTGACGCAAGAGAACGAGCTGGTCAAACTGCTCAGCGAGACGGGGGCGTAAACGGGTCGTGGGATGTTGGGGGTGGTGTTTCACCACCC
>CAZNSL010000339.1:0-6509 GCA_964574975.1 uncultured Alcaligenaceae bacterium
TCGCATGGCCGTGGGCGCGCGGCCGCGCGACATCCTGCGGCAGTTCCTCGTTGAGGCGATCCTACTGTCGGCCATCGGCGGCGTGATTGGGATTGCTCTGGGCGTCGGGGCGTCGGTCGGTCTGACGCAGTTGATCAACTCGATCTCGTCGGGAGCAAAGTGGCCGGTCGTGGTGTCGGCCCCGGCGGCGGTGGTGGCGCTTCTGTTCGCGGCGGCGGTAGGACTGTTCTTCGGCTTCTACCCGGCGCGGCGCGCGAGCAAGCTCGACCCCATCGACGCGCTGCGCTACGAGTGACCGCGCCGGCTCACAGGTGAACGAGTTCGACGTTGCTCCACTTATCGGCGAGGTACTCCGCGACGAGGCGGCGGCGGCAGTGGTCGGCCGTGTCCTCGCTGCACAGGAGGCAGCCGCGGTCGAACAACGACCGATACGCCGTCGTTTCAATTCGCCGCTCGCGCATCAGGGCGAGGAATGCCATCGCGTAATCCTCCCAGTCGCCCTTGCGTTTCTTGTAGGCGTCGAGCAGGTCCTGGGTCGGCGCGAGGTTCGGCAGGTGTTCGTAGCCGATGCCTGCGATGGTCTTGAGGAAGTACGTTAGGTCGTCGCGTTTGGCGAAGCCGGCGAGCTGCGAGGTGTTGTTGAGCCGCACGTCGAGGATGCGGGCGACGCCGGCTCGTTGCAGCCGCGTGAAGAACGCCTCGGCCGATGTCTTCGTGAAGCCGATGGTGTAGAGCGTCATGAGTTGTCGTCCTCCAGGGAGTTTTGGCCAGCCCGGAGTGCCAGCGACGGGGTGAAAGACCCGTCGCTGGCGCTCCGGGCTGGCAGGGTCGTACCAGCTTGCAGACGGCCAACATCGTGTCCCCGACCCTTGCAGCAGCCGGCTCCGGCGACGACAATGAAGCGGCCCAAGGAGTTTACGCATGGCGCGCGTCACAGTCGTCTACCACAGCGGTTTCGGTCACACCAAGTTGCAGGCTGAAGCGGTCCATCGCGGGGCTGCCGCTGTCGCCGGCGTCGACGCCAGCATCGTCACCACCGAGGAGGCCGCCGCGAACCTGGATGCGCTCGACGCGGCCGACGCGATCATCTTCGGCTGCCCGACCTACATGGGCAGTATGTCCGCGGAGATGAAGAAGTTCATCGAGGCGGCGGTGAAAAAGTGGTTCGTGCAGGCGTGGAAGGATAAGGTCGCCGGGGCGTTCACCAACTCCAGTAACTTCTCCGGCGACAAACTCAACACGCTCTTCGGGCTGGTCGTCAACGCGATGCAGCATGGCATGATCTACGTCGGCACCGGCATGATGCCGGCGGAAAACGAGTCGGAGGGCATGAAGACCGTGACCGGCCCCAGTCCGGCGGCGACCAACCGCCACGGCTCCTGGCTAGGACCGATGGCTGCCAGCTTCCAGGTCAAGCCGCCGGACGCTCCGCCGAAAGGCGACCTCGATACGGCCGAGGCCTACGGCCGGCGCGTCGCCACGATCACCCTGCAACTACTCAAGGGCCGGTCGTAGGGCTGTTTGTCACGCTGGGTTCGGTAGGTGGAGCACTTCATCGAGGAGCGGCGGCACGTGCCCGAACTTCGTGCGATACTCGCGGTGCGTCGGCACCAGCCGCACTTCCTTCTTGGCCGCGTGATACTGTGCGATGTCGGACAGTTTGTGCCGCAGAAACGGGTTGCGGAACCGCTCGATGACTAGCCGGGCGAATCCCTCTGGGTCCTCGCACCGGTCGGCAAGTGTCGGCACGATCTCGCGAAAGAGCAATTCCTCCAACCACGTTCGCGTCTCGGCGTGGTCGAGCGCCTCGCCCACCGTCTCGAACCGGCTGAGGCCGACCTTGCTGACGAGTGCAGTGTGTGCCCCGTTGAGGATGCGGACCTTGCGGAGAAAGTACGGCCGCACGTCCGGCGTACGCACGATGGCCGGGTGGTCCGCGAACGGGGCGGCGTGTGGCTTCGTTTGCAGCGCCCACAGCGCGTACGGCTCGGCCGCGACTAACAGTGGGTCGCACTCGGCGAGCGGGTGGTCGTCCGGTCTTCCAGTGACGATGCGATCGACTAGGCTCGACAGCCAAACGCACTCGTGCGACGCCCAGTGCAAAAACGCCGTCGGCAGATTCCACGCTTCGCCGATGGACATGACGACCGCTAGCAGCTTGACGCCGTTGTCCTCGATCAATTCGCACGGCATGACCGTCAGGCCGGGCTTGCCGGCGAGGTAGCGGGCGTGCAGCACGGCCGTCAGCTTGGCGGGGAACGACTTCGGGGCCGGTCCCGGCGAGTGCTGGCACAACACCAGGTCCGACTCGTCGTACTTGTAGCCGGCCTCGGTCGTATTTGAGATTACAAATCTGAGTTCGGGCGATCTGGCGATGGCCAGCACCTCGTCCCACTGCGTACTAGCGACGAGTGCCCGACCGATCGCGCCGGCCTCCTCGACGCGGTCGACGGTCTGGCCACCCTCGATGCCGCGGACGGCGACGTGATAGCGGCCGCCACAGCGGTTAATCCGGTTGGCCCGCTCGCCGCCGGTAGACTGCACGGCGACGACCCGGCCGACCGCCTGGCCTTGCTCGTTGGCCTGGTGGATGAACAGGTCGGCGAAGGCCCGCAGAAAGTTGCCGCAGCCGAATTGCAGGACCGTCTCGGACAGGTGAACGCTCATAGAGCCAGCCTACCGCGCCACACTCCGGCGGCCCAGGGTAGAGAATTTGGTAGGGCTCGCCTGCCGGACGGGACCCGCTTGGGGAATGGGTCCCGCCCGGCAAGCGGGACCTACGGTGGGCCAATTTCCGTTGGACGCGGCGGCGCGGCGGGGTAAAATCGTGGTGTCACTCCCGCCGCCGACTCGCCCGTTCCCGCCGGATTCGACCCCAGCATGTTGCCGAGCCGTCTCACACTTGTTCTCTGCGCCGCGATCGCGGTCGTTGCCCGCGCGGACGGCCCCGACCCGCGAACCGTTGAGTTCTTCGAGTCGAAGGTGCGGCCGATCCTCGCTGAGAACTGCTACAGTTGCCACGGCGAGAAGAAGCAGATGGCCAGTCTGCGGCTCGACGACCGACAGGCGATCCTCGACGGCGGTGACGGCGGGCCGGCTCTCGTCCCCGGCGACCCGGCCAAGAGCAAGATTATCGCGGTTGTCAACTACGCCAGCGAGCCGAAGATGCCGCCCAAGGCGAAGCTGAAGGACCACGAAATTGCCGCCCTGACCGCGTGGGTGACGATGAAGGCTCCGTGGCCCGCGGCCGCCGCGCCGCGCGATACGGCCAAGCCAGCGACGGCGCACTGGGCGTTCAAGCCGGTCGTGCAAACGCCGCTGCCAGTCGTGCGCGACGCCGCTCGCGTGGCAACTCCGGTGGACGCCTTCTGGCTGGCGAAGCTCGACGCCGTCGGTCTGCTACCGTCGGCCCCGGCCGCGAAGTCGGCGCTCCTACGCCGCGTCACGTTCGACCTGATCGGCCTACCGCCGACGCCGAACGAGTTGGCTGCCTTCCTGGCGGACGAATCGCCGGAGGCGTATTCGCGCGTCGTCGAGCGGTTGCTCGCGTCGCCGCACTACGGCGAACGCTGGGGGCGGCACTGGCTCGATGTCGCCCGGTACGCCGATTCGAAGGGCTACGTCTTCACTGAGGAGCGGCGCTTCCCCTACGCCTACACCTACCGCGATTACGTCGTCGAGGCGTTCAACGGGGACAAGCCATACGATCGCTTCGTCGTCGAGCAGATCGCGGCGGACCAGTTGCAACTCGACGACAAGAAGGCCCTTGCGGCGATGGGCTTTCTGACGCTCGGCCGGCGGTTCCTCAACAATGTCCACGACATTGCCGACGACCGCATCGACGTCGTGACGCGCGGCTTCCTCGGCCTGACGGTCGTGTGCGCGCGCTGCCACGACCACAAGTTCGACCCGATCCCGATCAAGGACTACTACTCGCTGCACGGCGTCTTCGTCAGCTCGATCGAGCCGAAGGAACTGCCGTTGATCGCCGAGCCGAAGCAGACGGCGGCGACGGCCGCGTTCGAGGCGGAGCTGGCTAAGCGCGAGGCGGCGGTCAACGCCTTCCGCCAGACGAAGCGCGAGCAGTTGGCGACCGCCCAGCGCATCGCGGCACTGCTCGGTGCCGACGCGATCGCGGCCGTGGCGGTTCCCGTCGCGGTGACTGCGCTCAAGCCCGGCAAGTTCGACCGGCTGATGAACCGGCTGGAGCGCAACCGCCTCGGCGAACTGGTGAAGAAGGTCGAGTCGTACAAGGCGAACTCGCCGGCCGCGCCGCCGCGGGCGATGGTGCTGGCCGACGCCCCGAAGCCGACCGACCCGCACGTCTTCCTGCGCGGCAACCCAGCCAACCGCGGGCCGGACGTGCCGCGGCAGTTCCTCGAAGTCCTGGCCGGGCCTGCGCGAAAGCCGTTCCAGCACGGCAGCGGCCGGTTGGACCTAGCGAGGGCCATCGCCGACCCGGCCAATCCGCTGACGGCGCGGGTGTTCGTCAATCGCGTCTGGATGCACCACTTTGGGAAGGGACTGGTCGACACGCCGAGCGACTTCGGCGTCCGTACCGGCCCACCGACGCACCCGGAGCTTCTCGACTGGCTCGCCGCCGAGTTCGTCCGCCGCGGCTGGTCGGTCAAGGAACTCCAGCGGCTCATCGTGCTGTCGAGCGCCTATTGCCAAGCCAGCGACGACCGCCCGGACGCGCTCGCGAAAGACCCGGAGAACCGGCTCGTGTGGAAGTTCTCGCGGCGACGGCTCGACCTGGAGGCGCTGCGCGATGGCCTATTGGCGGTGTCGGGTCGGTTGGACCCGGCCGTCGGTGGGCCGGCCGTGGACATCGCGGCGGGCGTCGGCGTGCCGCGACGGACGCTCTACGGCTTCGTCGATCGCCAGAACCTGCCGGGCCTGTTCCGCACCTTCGACTTCGCCAGCCCCGACACTCACGCCCCGCAGCGCTACACGACAACGGTGCCGCAACAGGCGCTGTTCCTGCTCAACAGCCCGTTCGCGGTGGAGCAGGCGAAGTCGCTCGCGGCCCGGCCGGAGGTTGCCGCTGTTTCGCGGCCGGAGTTGCGCATCGATGTGCTGCACCGGCTGCTCTACGCACGCCCGGCGAAGGACGAGGAAATCTCGTTGGGTTTACGCTTCGTCGGCGACGCGCCGGCGACTGGGTCGAAGCTGACGGCGTGGGAGCAATACGCCCAGGTACTCATGGTGGCGAACGAGTTCGCGTTTGTGGATTGACGGGCACAGCGGTACAATGCCGCCGCCCGGACGCGAAAGGAGACCGCATGTCCGCCGTCGCACAGAAGCTCATCACGGCTGACGAGTTCTTCCTGCTGCCCGATCCGCCCGACGGGTCGAAGCAGGAGCTAGTCAAAGGAGTGATCGTCACTATGCCAGGACCCGGTTTCCGCCACGACGATATTCAACTCACCGTCGGTTCTCTTCTCCGCACCCATGCGAAAGCAAACAAACTCGGCCGAGTGACTGTTGAGAGTGGCGTTCGCACCGACCGCAAGCCTGACACCGTTCGCGGCCCCGACGTGGCGTTCTGGAGTTACGAGCGATTGCCCGCCGACCAGCGGCCCGTCGGCTACCCCGAGGTGGCCGCAGACCTGTGTGTCGAGGTCGTGTCGCCGTCGAACCGCATGGCGGATCTGCGGCGCAAGGCTCGCGAGTATCTGTTCAACGATGTCCGCATGGTGTGGATTGTCGACCCGGACGACCAGACCGTGACCGTGTACCGCCAGCCCGATGAGGGCCGAATCCTGTCCGGTGACGCCGTGCTGACCGGCGAGGACGTGCTACCAGGCTTCTCCGTCCGCGCGACCGAACTCTTCGAGTGACCACATGATCCAATCCCCCTCTCGCCGCGCCTTCCTGACTCGCTCCGGCCTTGGCCTCGGGGCGCTTGCCCTCGGCCCGCTCTTGCGCGACGCTGGCGAACTCACAGCTGCCCCGGTCGATGCGCTCAACCCGCTCGCGCCGCGGCCGCCGCACTTCGCGCCGAAGGCGAAGCGGCTCATCCACATCTTCGCCAACGGCGGCCCGTCGCACGTCGATACCTTCGACCCTAAACCACTCCTGACCAGGATGGCCGGCAAGACGCTGCCGCGGCCGAACCTCAGCACCGAACGCAAGACCGGGGCCGCCCTGGAGTCGCCGTACAAGTTCCACAAGTGCGGCCAGTCCGGCATCGAGGTCAGCGAGATCTTTAGGCACGTCGGTAGCTGCATCGACGACATCTGCGTGATCCGCTCGATGCACGCCAACCTGCCGAGCCACGAGATGTCGCTCCTCTTGATGAATTGCGGCGAGCAGCGACTGGTGCGGCCGGCGGTCGGCAGTTGGCTGACCTACGGCCTGGGCAGCGAGAACCAGAACCTGCCGGGGTTCATCGCCATGTGCCCCGGCGGCTACCCGATCCAGGAGACGCAGAACTGGCAGTCGGCCTTCCTGCCCGGCGTCTACCAGGGCACCTACATCGACACCCGCCACACCGACCTCGACAC
>CAZNSL010000340.1:0-6483 GCA_964574975.1 uncultured Alcaligenaceae bacterium
TGAGATTTGAGATTTCAAATTCGAGCATCGCCCGTACAGCGGTGTCAGATCGACCGCCACGCGCTCCGCGTGCAGGTGCCCGAGTGTGCGCAACAGCGTCGAAACCTCGTCCTGCCCGCGCACGCAGAGCGAGCGCGCGACGTGCGGCCGATCGCCCAGGACAGCCGCGACGGTGCGACTGAACGACGCTCCCGGCCCGCACTCGACGAACAGCCGCACGCCGTCGGCGTAGGCCGTTTCGACGAGTCGCGGCAGGTCCAACGGCGATGCGCTGGCGTGGCCGAGGATCGCGTCGGCGGCACTCGCGCGGTTCAGCTCGTAGGCCCGCCCGAGCGCGCCGCTGTAGTAGCGCACGCCCGCCGGTGGTGTCGTCGGCAGTAAGTGCAGTTCGCGGTAGCGGTCGGCGACTCGTTGCACGATATCGCAGTGGGCAATGGTGACGCCGTCGAGCCGGTGGAAGCGCCCGCCCAACTCGGCGGCCAGCGCCTCGACCTGGACGCGGTCGCCGCCGACGACGCACTCATCGGGCGTCTTGATCGTCAACAGGTACGCCCGCGGGTAACGCGCCAGTCGCTCGCGCACGACATCGGCGGGGTGCGGCAAAACACCGAGCAACCAGTCGACGCGGTCGGTGCCCCACGCGCCTTGCGCCGCGAGGTACGGCCCACCGAGGTCGCGGTCGAACAGGCGCGAGGCGCGCAGGCGGGCGAACATGCCGTCGCGGTCGCGCCACGCCCGCAGGCCGAACAGGGCCGCGCTCTCGCCAAGCGAGTCGCCGAGCGCCGCGTCGGGTGTTAGCCCAAACAGGGCCAGCACGTCGCTGGCGATCGCGCCGAGGCAGACCTGGCCGAAGATCGCGTCCTGCGCATCGACGGGGCTGGTACCGTCCCAAAACTTCGCCGGGTCGAACTGCGTGCGCAGCCGTTCGCTCTCGGCGTGCTGCCGGGCCAGCGCCTGCGGAAACGCGGCCGCGAGCCGCCGGCCCATGCCGACGAAATGGTTGCCGGAGCCAGGGTAGCAGAACGCCAGTTCGCCGCCGAGCGGTTGCGGCGCGAAGAAGACGCGGTCGCGCAGATTGCCGACCGGCCCGGTGCGGTCGAGCGTGTGTGTCGGCCGGGCCGGATCGTCGCACAGGCACGTCATGGCATAGTCGATCTGCGCGTGCAGCTCGTCGGCGTCGCGGGCCACGAGTGCGAGGCCGAGTTTGTGTGTCGCGTCGGGCGGGTTCTCACGCCACCAGCGCCGTGCGTCGGGCGTCTGCCGCAACCGCTCCAACCCCGCGAGCAACTCCGCCGGCGTGTCGCCATCGAGTAGGTAGATCGACTCGTCCGGCTCGTCTGCCGCCTCGACGATCGTCGACTCGCATTCTCGCAGGCCGATTCGATAGCGATTGCCGTCGACGCTCGTGCCGCGGACGACGGCTCGCCGCGGCCCGTCGGCCCGATCGTGCAGCCAGTACGTTGGCCCCGGCAGCGTTTGCCGCGCGAACAACGCGCACGCCTTGGCGACCGACGCCAGCGCCGACGCTGCCCCGCAGTGGCCGACATCGCCCTCGGCGTCCACCGCGATGCCGGAATCGTCGCCATCGAGGACTGCGTAGACGCGCTGGCCGGCGCGCTCCGCGTCGTCCAATCGCATCAGCACGAGGGCCGCGGCCCCGTCGCCGCGGACGCGCTCGCCGTCGACGAGCGTCCAGCGCGGGTCGGCCGCGAAGTCCACCGCACCGACGACGGCCTGCGCTAGCTCGCCCTGGCGCAGTGCCTCGACGGCGGCGTGCAGGGCGCTCGCGCCGCTGGCGTCCTCGCTACAGAGCGTGTGCGCCGGGCCACCGAGGCCGAAGGCGCGCGCGACGCGGCTGGCGGCAATGCTGCCGAGTGCGCCCATCACGCGGTCGGCCGTCAGCGGCGGCCCGACCGCGTCGCGCGATGGCGGCGGCTGCACCCAGCGGTGGCTGAAGTTCGTCGTGTTCAGGTCGAGGCCGAGACCGAGGAAGAAGCCGGTGTGGAGCGGGTCCGCGAGTCCGCCTGCGTCGTCGATTGCCTCCGTGGTGACCGTGAGCGCGAGCAGTTGTTGCGGCAAGGCATCGCGCAGCTCGGCTGGCGGGATGCGGAAGCGGTCGAGCGGCACCCGCACCGCGTCGATGGTGTACGTCGTCGCGGCTTCACCAACGACGCGGCGCGCGAACGCGGCGAAATCGGTGGCGTCGCCGGAGTGTAGTCTTCGACCAGCACGTGTGCGTTGATGCCGCCGAAGCCGAAGCCGTTGACCGCCGCCCGCCGCACGTCCGCTTCCCACGGGCGGGCTTCCTTCAGGATCGCGAACGGCCCTGGCCCCAGGTCGCCGCGGAAGTTCGCCGTCGGCGGCAGCGTCTTGTGTCGCATCGCCAGCAGCACCTTGAGCAACCCGGCCGCCCCGGCCCCCGTCAGCAGGTGGCCGACCGTGGACTTGACCGCGCCGAGGACGGCCCGACCGCTCGCGCCGGCCCACAGTTCGCGCAGGCTCGCCAACTCGACCGCGTCGCCGACGGGCGTGCCGGTCGCGTGGCACTCGATGAACTGCACGTCGCCCGGACGCCAACCGGCTGCTGTGTACGCGGCCCGCATCGCCCGCAACTGGCCTTCGCTCGACGGCGCGAGCAGCCCGCCGCCGACATCGTTCGACAACCCGATACCGCGGATGACGCCGTGGATCGCATCGCCGTGCGCTAATGCGTCGTCGAGCCGCTTAAGGACGAAGACGCCGGCTCCCTCGCCGACCATCAGGCCGTCGGCCGCCGCGTCGAACGGCGAGCAACGGCCGCTCGGGCTGAGCGCTTTGAGGGCAGTGAACCCGGCCTGCGTGTACAGGCAGTCGGGCCGGGCGAGGCCGCCGGCGAGCATCGCGTCGGCTCGGCCGGCGTGCAATTCGTCGCACGCCAGTTTGAGCGCGTACAGGGACGACGCACACGCCGCGTCGAGCGTGACGCTGCCACCGCCGAGTCCGAGTGCCCGCGCCAGCACCCCCGCCGGGTAACCCGCCGCGTACAGGTTGTGGAATTTGTCGCCAGCCCGGAGCGCGAGCGACGGGTCGGCGTGTCCCGTCGCTCGCGCTCCGGGCTGGCGATATTTGCCGTCGAGCCAGTCGCGCGCGATGGCCGACGACGTATCGGTCGGCAGCGCGATCAACCCCAGCACGACGCCGACGCGCGAGCGGTCGAGCGGCCCAGTGATGGCGTCGGCCCATGCCTGCCGTCCGGCGTGCAGGAGTAGGTGGACGACCGGGTCGTGTCCGCGGTGGCCGGGGTCTTCGGGGACGTACCGCAGGTAGTAACCGCGACGACTGGCGACGCAGTCGGCCGCGGTGCCGACGGGCAGGTCGGCGACCCAGCGGCCGGGCGGCACCTCGGACGAACAATCGCGCCCGGCGGCAACGGCGGCCCAGAACTGGTCGAGCGTGTCGGTCCCCGGCAGCAGTCCGCCGAGGCCGACGATGGCTATGGGATCGAAGGTCACTGGCAAGTACGGCTCACGAGTCGCGGGTCACAAGCGAAACGACTCGCACCGAGCCGATTCTCGCCGGGCCATCGCGGTATTGTAGCGGCCCTGCCACCGGGTTCGACTGGCACGGTTCGCCCAAGGCCGTTACCATGACGCGACCTTGGGAGGAACTCCACCATGTCCGCTTCCGCACCGACCGCCGCCCCGCCCGTCCTGCTGACGGCCGATGAGTTCGCGCAGCGCTACCACAACGTCCACGCCGAACTGGTCGCCGGCGTCGTCAAGGAGTACCCGGTGCCTACACAAACGCACGGTAAGGTCTGCATGAAGATTGGCGCGTTGATCTTCAACCACGCCGAGGCCCACGACCTCGGCCACGTCACGAGCAACGACTCCTGGGTGTTGGTCGGCCGCAATCCCGACACCGTCCGCGGCGGCGACGTGTGCTACTTCAGTTACGATCGACTGCCGAAGGGCGCGATGCCCGAGGGGCTGTTCCCGATCGCGCCGGACCTGGTCGTCGAAGTGATGTCGCCGACGGATCGTTGGGGCGATGTCTTCGCCAAGGTGGGCGAATACCTACGGGTCGGCGTGCGGACGGTGGTGGTCCTCGACCCGAAGTCGGCGTCGGCGTCGGTCTACCGCCCCGACGAGTTGCAACAGATCTTCCACAACGGCGACGAGCTGACGCTGCCGGACGTGCTGCCCGGCTTCGCCGTGCGCGTCCAATCGCTCTTCGCCTGACGCGAGGCCATTACACCCGCACCACCTCGAGCCGATTGCGGCGGAACGCCCCGGTCAGGTTCTTGTCCAGCACGCACTCGTAGCCGTCGAGCGATGCCACCAGAGAGCCGCCGTCCGTCAGTACCTCGATGTCGGCCCGCACTGTCGCCCCGCTGCCGCCGGTGATCCGGGCGACGACGCGCAGCTCGCCGGCCGGGAACGAGCGGCGGTACTGGCGGTAGCGATTCAGGCCCACCGGCAGCGACAGCGTCCCTCGCTCCGCGTGCGTCCACAGGATCAGCGCCTGGAACGCGCAGTCCAGCACCAAGGGATCGGTCAGCCACGCTGAACGCAAGGGCGACTGAAGCCACGTTGCCGGGGCCGGGGCCGTCGAACACGTCACCGCGATGCCGGCCGGACCGCAACCATTGACCGATTGCAGGCCGCGCAGCTCCGGGCCGTGGAACAGCACCTGCTGGTACGCGTCGTCCACGTCCAGCGCGTACGTCGGCAGTGCCGGTACCTCGGCGCTGCGCTCCGGTTGCGGCGGGGAATCGGCGAGCAGCACGTCGGCGCGGGAGAACGCGCAGTCGCGGCCGTGGTACGGGCCGCGCAGCTCGACCGGCACGCGGTACGCGCCCCCCGTGCGGGTCGGTTTGCCGGCGACCGCGCGAACGCTGGCCGTCCCGCCGTCGGGGACGATCAGCGGGTGCAGTACGCGCAGGTTGTCGCAGCCGGCGAACGCCAGGCCGGGGTTGCCGTGCAGCGCCGCGTGGGCCAGCCATTCCAGCGACAGCGCCAGCGGCACGACCGCCCGACCGTCGAGGACGTGGGCGCGCAGGACGGGGACGCTGTCGAGCGACAGGTCGCGCTCGAAGACCGTCGCCATCTCCGCGGTCGGCGGCGCGGGGGCTTTGACCGGCAACTCGCTCCCCGGCGCGAGCAGGACGACTTCGACGGCGTCGGCCGCGGCGCACTCGGCGACGAGGTGCCGCGCCCCAGCGGCGAGTGGGATCAGGCCGACGCCCTCCGCGGCGAACAGCTTCGCCAACCCCGGCGTGACCATGCCGCCGTCCCACGGCCCCCAGTTGAGGGCGACCACCCGGCAGCCGGGGCGCTTCCGCGCTTCGGCTTGTGTGAGTTTGTTGAGCGCCTCGTTGGCGCAGGCATACGCAGCCTGGCCGGTGCGGCCGAAGCGGCCGGTGGACGACGAGAACGCGGCCAACAGCCGGAGCGGCTGCCCATCGGTCGCGGCGAGCAGGGCTTGCAGGCCGGCGACCTTCGTGGACCAAACGGCGGCGAACTGCTCCGGCGTCAGGTCGTCGATCGCGCGATCGGCCAACACACCCGCGCCGTGGACGACGCCGGTGACGCGCAAGCCGGCGAGAGCGTGCGCCACCGCCGTTGCGTCGCGGATGTCCACGGAGCGGTAGACGGCTTTGCCGCCAACGGCCGCGATGCGTTCGAGCGTGCGTCGCACCTCGCGGCCGGCGAGGACGGCTTTCGCCGCAGCATCGACTTGCTTCGGCGTCGCACCGCCGCGAGCGGCCAGCGCCCGCTTGAGGCTCGGCTCGTCCGGGCACGCCGCGAGGTCGGCGGGGTCGGCCGTCGGCTCCGGACTGCGGCCGAGCAGCACGAACGTCGCGCCGCCGGCGGCCAGTGCAACGGCGACTTCGGCGGTGACGCCGCGTGCCCCGCCGCTGACCACGACAACATCCTCGGGCCCAAACGGCACCGACGCCGCCGACGGGAGCGGGGCGGCATCGAGGGCGACCGTCGTGCGGCGGCCGGCGGCGATGCCGACTTCCGCGGGGCCGCGCAGGAGGAACTCGTCGGCGGCCGCGTCGGCGTCGGCATCCGAAGCGACGTCGATTGCTTTGCACGCGACTTGCGGCCACTCGTGCCCGGCCGTCTTGGCGAGACCGGCGATCGCCCCGGCGAGCGGGTCGCCGGTGACACCGTCGAGGCCAAAGGTGCCGCCGAGGCGGGTCAGCGTGGCGA
Organism: uncultured Alcaligenaceae bacterium; assembly: GCA_964574975.1. Lineage (GTDB taxonomy): Bacteria > Planctomycetota > Planctomycetia > Gemmatales > Gemmataceae > JAXMAS01. Next base: position 6,201 of record CAZNSL010000340.1, read on the forward strand.
AGACGCCGTGCGACTGACGCAGGGCCGGCCCGGCCGCTTGCAGCCAGCGCAGGCCGCGGGCCGGGTCACCGCCGACGAGCAGCAAACCCGCGAGCTGGCCTGGCCGCTCGGGTGTGTCGGACCACTCGAAGCGGCGGACGGCGACGCCGCGGCGCACGAGCGCATCGGCGAACGGCGCGTCGCCGACGACCCAGACCGGAACGCCGGGCGGCAGCGTCACCGTGGAACGCGATCCAGGCGGCTCACCGCTGCGCACCCGAAAACGGGCGAGCGCGGGCGACAC
>CAZNSL010000341.1:0-6464 GCA_964574975.1 uncultured Alcaligenaceae bacterium
TGGAAGCCGAACGGCGTTAGGGTGCGGTTGTAGGCTCCGCTGCGGGCGATCCCGGCCTGAAATAGGTTCGAGTGCGCCAATAGGTTGGCCGTCATGAACGCGCCGTAACTGTGCCCACCGACGCCGACGCGGGTCGGGTCGGTGACTCCCATTTCGGCCGCCTTGTCGATTGCAGCCTTCGCGCTCGACACGACTTGGTCGATGAATGTGTCGTTGGCCGTCTCCGGTGGGCCGACGACCGGCATCGCCACGGCGTCGAGGACCGCGTATCCGGCCAGGCTGAAGAACAGGTGCGATGGCCCGCCGATCATCGTGAAGCGGTGCGGCGTGCCGGCGACCTGTCCCGCCGTGTCCGCCGATACGAACTCTTGCGGGTACGCCCACACGACCGTCGGTAGCCGCTGCCCCTCCTTGTAGTCCGGCGGCAGATAAAGCGTGAACGATAGTGTCAGTCCGTCGGCCCGCTTGTACGTCACGAGTTGCTTTTTGATCCGTCGCAATTGCGGTGCAGGATCGGAAAACTCGGTCAGCGCCTGACGTTCTGAGTTGCCGACCGACCGGATCGCGTAGTTCGGCGGTTCCGTCTCCGATTCGCTTCGTGTAACGAACCTCGAACCGTCGTCGGCCACGAGTGCGAGCGGGAATTCGTAGACACCTTCTGCACATTGGAACAGACGCTCGGACTTTTTCGTGGTGAGGTCGAAGCGGTCGAGGAACGGCCGGTCGCCCTTCGGCGAAGCACCAGAACCGACCAGAAAGAGCGAATTGCCCGACTGCCAGGCGACGCGCTCGCCGTTGGGCAGGGTGCGCGCCAGCGGCGTACCGGGGTCGTTGTATCGGTCCTGCGCCGAACGCTCCCAAACGAGCTGCGGATTCGCGCTCGGCTGTCTCGACGACAGCAGGAACGTCCGGACCCACTTGCGGTCGCGGTCGTAGTCGCGCACAAGTGCCTGGCCATCGTTGGCCAACCACGTCAACCCCATGAACCGGTGTTCGAGCCGCGCCCATTCGGTCGGTCTGTCGGCGAATGGCGCGGCCAGCGCTAGCAGCCGGTCGCGGTGCGGCACCTTCTTTTTCGGGTCGCCGTCGTCGAGGGCCTCGACCCAGACGAGCGTTGCCGCATCGGTGGGCTGCCACGTTACGAGCCGTGGCCCCGTCGGCTCGCCATCGATCGGTACGCGGTCCTGCATCGGTAGCCGGGCCACGGTGTGAACCGCCTTGCCGGCTCGGTTCCACACCTCGACATCGTGCGGGAACTTGGTTGCCGTCAGCAGGTACGAATACGGCCGGCGCGCCTTGCGGATGAGGACGTACCGACCGTCCGGCGACGGTTCGGCCTCGGTGAACAGTCCGGGAGCACCGAATGGCACGGTCTTGCCCGTTGCTGTTTCGACCAGCGACAATTGCGAAGTGCAGTAGTAGTCGAACAAGGCCTCGTCGTGCGGATTCTGGAGCAGGTCCTGGAAGGTACGCACGGGAGCGGCATGGCCGAGGCTCTCCTGTACGTTTGGCCCCAGCGGCGCGAGCGGTGGCTGCGGTGGCGAGCCGCGCCCCGTCGGGATCGTGCGGCAAATGAGCGTTTGTTGATCCGGCATCCAGGCGAACGCCGGGCCATAGGCCGCGTTCAGCGTCACGCCGGCGATCCGATGAACCTTTGCTGAGCGCACGTCGCCGACCCACAACTCGATCCCGTTCGGGGACGTGTTGGCGACCGCAAAACGCCGGCCGTCCGCAGACATCAATGGAGGTCCGAACGAACCGTCGACTGGTAATTCGACTACCTTCGACGTGTTATCGGCAACCGTGACGACTGTGATGCCGAGGACGCGGCTGGCCAGGTGCCGTCCGTTCGTCAATGGGTCGATGCGCAGCCCCGCCAGTCGGAGCATCGGTGCGGACACTTCCAGAATCGACGGGTAGCGCAAACCCTGGACCAGGAACAGATGTTCGCGGGTCGGCGACAGGACCACATCGGGCGGTGGCAGCGCGTCGAGGACCTCGGCAACGGCTTGCGGCGGCTTCCGATAACCGGTCGCGGGTGTGTCGGCGTGCGCCGCGCCGTCGGGCAAGAAGGCAAGGGTCATGATCCAATGATACGTGATGCGGGGTCGCGTCATAGTGACCTCGGTAGTAGGCAGCGCCGTGGGAAATGACTGTGATAACATACCCGTGTGGCCACGACCTGGGACGCGATCGCACCGCTTTTTGCCGCTGAAGGGCTGACCCGCGAGGCCCCGGCGCTCGTCGCCCTCGTCCGCGCCGCCCTCGATGCCGACGAACCAGTCGCCCGGGCGGCGGCAATTGCCGAATTGACCGGCGGCCTGATGCGCGACCATGGGGCGGTGCGGGTACTGGAAACGCTGTCGCTGTCGACCGATGCCACAGTCTGGCGGTTGGCACTCGAATTGGTAACGAGACTCCCGCCACCGCTCGACCCGGCACTGGCGAAACACCTCGGGCCGCTCCTGCGCGACCGGCGAATGCCACCGCCACTGTTACTCGCCGCCGCTGCCGCCCTCGTGCGACTCGCCGGTCGCGACCGTCAGTATCGTCATCGTGTGTGGACCGACTTCGCGCAAGGGTACGGCAAGCGCCGCCTGCTGGAGGACCAGGCGCGACTGCGGAAGCGGTTTCCACGACCGCGACACTTCGATCAATTCTGCACCCATGTCCGCCGGCATATGCGCATTCGGTGTCCGCACTGCAAAGCGCGACTGGCGTCCGCGAAGATGCCCCGCCATTTGTGGACGCAGCATGGCCGCGTGTTCGACGGCGGTCGCGCCCGCAAGCCCTGGCAGTTCCTCGATGCCGCATCCCCGGGCACCGACCCGGCGGAGCGACTGACCGCGCTCAACCGACTCATGCAGCGCCACCGCCTCCGCGACGTGGCGGCTCTCGACCAACTGTACACCGCGGCCGGTGCAGCGAAGATGAGCGTTTGTCCCTACTGTTGGGGAACGGTGCCAGTCGTCGCGCCGCCTCGTTCGTGCGACGTGAGCGATACTCGGCTTGCGGGGCAGGGCTACCGGATCGAGGTGCTCGACGGCCGACTCGGGTCGCATTTGGGTGTGCTTACGCCCGCCGGCGTCGTCTACGACGGCCCCGAACCCGGCAACGTTACGCCGTCGGCCATGGCTCGATTTGCCGCCGCCGCGCCATTCGTCGCACTCGCCTTTTTGGTGGCCGTGGCGTGCTCTGCGCCGTTCGCCCTTCTTGCAACCGCGGCCGCGCTGTTGGCGGCACTCGTCGCCTACCGCTGGGCGGCGCGTACGGATCGGGCGCGTACGGGTGACCGGGCCATCGACCACGCCTGGAGTTTCCTCGCGTCGGACCCGGAGCGTCGCCACATCGCGCCGCAGGACGCGGCCTTCCTCGCCGGCTTGGCGCTCGCCAGCATCGGACGCGGCGACCCGGTAGCGCGAGCGGCAACCGTTCGGCTCTGGGTCGATGCCCTCGATCCGGCAGACACCAAGGTTTGGGCGGCGTTTCAGGCACTTGACGCTGCCGACACGTTTGCCAGTGGTGGCGACCCGATACCCCGCGTTGCCGCCGCGATCGGCGCGGGCTTCGGCGACCCGCGGCGCTTCCCAGCGGCCGTCGCGCTGGCGGAACTGTGCCCACAAGTTGCGTGGACAGCAGCCATGCGGGCGCGCCTGCGCGTCCTGCTCGTCGAAAGTGCGTGGGCCGCGGGGTTGGGCGTCTGGGACTTGCACGAACTCGGAGTGGCTCTGCCGCCCCTGGACACCATTCTCGGCAGCGATGACACAGACGGATTGGCCAGGCTGCATCGGCTGTGGACACTACGACCGTCGCGCCCCTGGTCGCGCTGTGGTCCCGCGGCAACGGCGTTCGAGGTGGCCCTGTACCCCGACCTCGCGCGCGAACACTTCGCGGAGGCACTCGACCTGTTGCTGTACCTACCTGTGCGGAGCGACGGCGAAGCCGAGTCGATCATCCTGAGCGGGCGTGGCGTGCTGTTCCGCCAAATCCTGATGGCGGATCGGTCGGTGCCCATCAGTTACCGTCCGCGGACGAACGGCGAGGGTGGCGGATATGCGATGACATTCGGCACCTCGCAGCTTGCGTTTGCCGAGTCGCCGGTTCGGATCGCCGCTCGGCTGGAATGTTGGGCCGACTTCTGGTTCCGCGAGTTCCTACCGGGCGTCGACGAGTCGCTAGCCGTCCCGGCCGGCCGGGCGGTCAAATCGCTGCTGGCCGCGGTCGCCAGCAAATGCCCGGAATGCGGCAAGGCGTCGGTGACGGCGGTCGGACGCGCCGGCGTCAAGCTGAAGTGAACCGACCGGCTACAATCACCCAATGACCGAGCCGAAGGTCCTCTACGAGGACAACCACTGCTTCGCCGTCGCGAAGCCGGCCCCGCTACTGATGCAGGGCGTGCCGTACGGCCCGCCGACGCTCGAAGCCTGGGCGCGCGACTACCTTCGGGCGACGTACAACAAGCCCGGCAACGTCTACCTCGGCGTGCCGCACCGGCTCGACCGGCCAGTCTCCGGCGTCGCGCTGTTCGCGAAGAGTTCGAAGGCGGCCGCCCGCTTCGCCGACCAGTTCCGCCACCATCTGGTTGCCAAAGTGTACTGGGCCTTGGTGGACGGTGTCGGGTTCCCCGCCGAAGGGACGTGGGATGACCACGTTCGCAAGGTGCCGGAGCAAGCCCGAGGCGAAATCGCCGCTGCCGACGCCGACGGGGCCAAGCATGCGGTGACCGACTTCCGCTCGATCGGCCCGTTCGCCGATGGCACGCTTGTGGAGATGCGGCCGCGTACCGGGAGGATGCACCAGTTGCGGCTACAGGCGGCCAGTCGAGGCTGGCCGATTCGCGGCGACGACCTATACGGCTCGGCGATATCGTTCGGCCCGCCGGCCGAACTTCAGCGCGACCGCGTGATTGCGCTTCACGCGCGAAGTTTGACGTTCCTGCACCCGATTCGGTACGAGCCAGTGACGGTTGTCGCAGAGTTGCCGGACTACTGGCATGAGCGCCCGGGAAATGATTGAGCCCGACGCGCCAGCGAGGGAGGAGTGTATTTCCCACGCTGGCGCGTCGGGCTCTATACAATCGTCGTGCTACGCCGTTCGACGAACGTGCTTGTAGCAGTAGAGTCCGCCGACGCCGACGATGCTGTACAGGACCGACAGCATGAAGTAGATGCTGTAATTGTACGCCTTCGCCTCGCGCAACGGATCGTCGCCCTCATCGATGGCGGCGCTCGCGGCCTCCTTGCAGTTCGGGCACGCCAGCGCCGGAGCGGTGGCGCACAGGGCAGCGGTCAATACCAGGGCGTTCGCGATTCGACGCATGACGAATTCCCTCCGACGCCATTCTAGCTAACCAGGCCGGACGGCGGGTAGAGCCAGTACAGCATTACGTATACGGCGACGCCCGTTACCGACACATACAGCCACACCGGCAGCACCCAGCGTGCGATGCTCTTGTGCCGGTTGCCCGGCGCACCGAAACCCAACCACAGCGTCACCGGCACCATGATCGCCACGACTGCGGCCAGCACAGTATGCGAAAGCAGGACGGCGAAGTACACCACTCGCGGCCAGCCCTCGGCCGTGAACTTCGTCAACTCCGGGTTGCGTACCGCGAAGTGGTAGTACAGGTACGACGCCAGGAATACCGCCGAAGTTGCGAAGGCCGCGAGCATGAGCGACTTGTGCAACCGAATGTGCCGCGAGCGGATCGCGACAAAACCTGCAACGATCAGTATCGCGCACAACGTGTTGAGCGCGGAGTTCCACGCTGGGAGGAACTGCTGCAGCGTCACGCCAATCATCAGCCCTCGCGCGCTAGCTGGCGGGCGGCATCGCGCAGGCGACCGACGGCCGCGAAGTCGGTGCCGTCGTAGTAGCCTCGAATAATTCCATGGCGGTCGATCAGCGTCAGCTTCGGACTGTGCAGGACGCGGTTGCCGGGTTCGGTAGCGGCATCCGCATTGGTTTCGACACCGAGCTTGAGCCGCCCGCGGACGAATTCGTGGACGGCCGCCTCGTCGCCACGCAGGAACAGCCAGCGTTCGGTAGCGTTATACGACTTTGCGTATTGGTCGAGTTTCTGTGGCGTGTCGTTGTTCGGATCGACTGTCAGACTGACGAGCCGGAAGTCCGGTACGTCCTTCAACTCCTCCTGGAGTCGCGTCATCGACGCAGTGATTTGCGGGCAACTCGTCGTGCAGCAGGTGAAGAAGCAGCCGATGACCCAGACTTTGCCGCTCAGATCGGCCGCCCGTACCGGCGTGCCGTCTTTGCTGGTGAACGCGAAGTCGCCGATGGGACCGCAATTCGCCGTTTCGGCGACGGGCTGTTGCTCAGCATCGTCGACGACCGTCCGCGCCCGCAGTTGCAGGGCCACGAAGATCGCTACGAAGGCGGCGAACGGCCCGAGAGTCATCAGTTGCGGATGGCGCTTGACGAGTTCGGTCACGGGTTGATCCCCGCGG
>CAZNSL010000342.1:0-4838 GCA_964574975.1 uncultured Alcaligenaceae bacterium
GGGCTCGCCCGGGCCGCGGCCCCCCCCCGCGGGGGGGGCGGGGGCTCCCCGCGCCCGGGGGGGGGGCGCGGCGAACCGGCGTACAATAATGTCGTGCCCGCGGAGGATTGCCATGTCGCGCCTCGCATTCCCCGTCCTACTCGTCGCCGCCGCGGTCGCGCCGGGGCAATCGAACGACGCGAAAGCGCTGCTCGAAAAAGCCGTCGCTGCCCACGGCGGGGCCGACGCGCTCGACAAGTTTCCCGCCGGCCGCGTCGTGGCCAAAGGCAAGCTGTACCAGGGGACCGACGAGCTGCCGTTCAAGAGCCGCGTCGTCTTTCAGACGCCAGACAAGCTGTACAGCGCCGTCGAATTGACTACTGGCAAGTTCAAGCACACCGTCGTCAACGCGATCAACGGCGAGCGCGTCGAAACGGTTATCGGCGGCGTCCCCCAGCAGGTCGCGCCGGGGCAGGTCGAGGAATTGAAGACTGCCCTCGCCATCGAGACGGCCCGCCGCCTGACGCCCCTGCTCAAGAACCCGAAGATCAAGCTCTCGGCCGCCCCGGAGCGCAAGCTCGACGGCAAGGAACTGCCCGGCGTCAAGGCATCGCAAGCCGGCTTCAGGGACTTGTCGCTGTATTTCGACCCGGAGACGAACCTCCTGCGGATGCTGGAGCGCAAGGGACACGACCAGTCCGGCAAGGTGGTGACGGTCCAGGAAATCTACAGCGACTACCGCGAGGTCGAGGGCGTCAAGCATCCGACCAAGACGCTCATCCGCCACGACGGGCAGCGCTACCTGACCACCCAGACGACGAAGTACGAGCCGCTGACGCGGGCCGATCCGAAGGAGCTGGCGGGACTGCCGTGAAGCCGTTCGTCGTCGCACCCGGCGACGGCGGCAAGACGCTCGCCGCCGTCCTCAAAGCCCGCCTCGGCCTGACCTGGACGCAGGCGCGCGAGCTGATTGCGTCGAAGCGCGTGCGCGTCGGCGGACAGACGTGCCCCGACGCCGTGCGCCGGCTCAAGGTGGGGCAGCGCGTGGACTTCGTCATTTTGAGCCCGAAGCGCCAGCGAGGGAGTCGGCCGTCTCACTCGCTGGCGCTTCGGGCTCAAATTAACGTCACCGTCGTCTACGCCGACGCCCACGTCGTCGTCGCCGACAAGCCGCCGGGCCTGACCACCAACCGCCACGCCGACGAGGCCGCCGAGTTCGGCCGCCGCGCCAAACGCTTCCTTCCCCGGACGCTCGCCGACCTGTTGCCGCCCGTGGTCGGCGGACCCGTCCGCGCCGTCCACCGCATCGACCGCGACACCAGCGGCCTCGTCGTCTTCGCCCGCACTGCCGACGCCGAGGCGCACCTCGGCCGGCAGTTCCGTGCCCATACCGTCTCGCGGCGCTACCTCGCCGTCGTTCGCGGTGCGTCAACCGATGGGCGCATCGAGTCGGTGCTGGTGCGCGACCGCGGCGACGGCCGGCGCGGCAATGGCACTGGCGACGGTCAGCGCGCCGTGACGCACGTCCGCGTTGTCGAGCGGCTCGGCCCGTGCAGCATCGTCGAGTGCCGACTGGAGACGGGCCGCACGCACCAGGTGCGCATCCACCTCGGCGAGTCCGGCTGCCCGCTCGCCGGCGAGCGCGTCTACGACCGCCCGCTCCACGGTTCACCCGTCCCCGATCCGAGCGGCGCGCCGCGGACACTGCTGCACGCCGCATCGCTCGGCTTCGACCACCCGGCCACGGGCGAGCGCGTCGAGTTCGAGTCGCCGCCGCCGGCCGATTTCGAGGCGGTCGTGCGCCGGCTGCGATCCGTACAATGACGGCCCGCCGTCATCCCGCCGGAGCCGGTCATGCGCTTCATGCTCGCTGTCGTCTGCCTCGCTTGCGCTTCGGGCTCACTTCCTGCCGACCCGCCGCTCGTCGCCGGCGCGCCGCCGCGCACGCCGGCCGCCGAACGGGCGTCGTTTCGCCTGCCGCCGGGCTTCGAGGCGCAGCTCGTCGCCGCGGAGCCGGACATCCAGAAGCCGCTCAACCTCGCCTTCGATGCCAAGGGCCGGCTCTGGGTCACCTGCACCATCGAGTACCCGTACCCGGCCGCCGAAGGTAAGGGCCGCGATTGCGTCAAAATCCTCGACGACTTCGGCCCCGACGGCCGGGCGCGCAAGGTCACGACCTTCGCCGACAACCTCAACATCCCCATCGGCATCCTCCCGTACAAGGACGGGGCCATCGTTCACTCGATGCGGAACATCTGGTTCCTGCGCGACACCGACGGCGACGGCACATGCGATAAACGCGAAGTCATCCTGAGCGGCTTCGGCACCCGCGATACGCACGGCATGGTCAACGGCCTCCTTCTGGGTTTCGACGGCTGGGTCTACGCCTGCCACGGCTACAACAACGACTCGGACGTGACGGCCAAGGACGGCTCGCGCATCCGCATGAACAGCGGCAACACTTTCCGCTTCAAGCCCGACGGTTCGCGCGTCGAGATGGTAGCGAAGGGGCAGGTCAACCCATTCGGCCAGACCATCGACCCGGAGGGCAACCTGTACACGGCTTGCTGCCACTCGAAGCCGATCACGCAACTAATGCGCGGCGCGGTCTACCCCAGCTTCTCGAAGCCGCACGACGGCATGGGCTTCGGCCCCGACATGGTGCCGCAGTACGACGGCTCGACGGCCCTGTGCGGCCTGGTCTACTACGCGGCCGACGCCTTCCCGGCTGGCTACCGCGGCGGCATGGTCCTCGGTGACGTGGTCAACAACCGCATCAATTCCTTCCGCGTCGAGTGCAAGGGTGCAAGCTACACCGCCCTGCAACAGCCGAACCTCTTGACCACGGACGACCCGTGGTTCCGCCCGTGCGACATCAAGCTAGGCCCGGACGGAGCGCTGTACGTCGCCGATTTCTACAACCGCATCATCGGCCACTACGAGGTGCCCCTCGACCACCCCGGCCGCGACCGCACCTCCGGTCGCATCTGGCGCATCGTCTACCGCGGCGAACGGCCGACCGCCCCACCACCGGATCGCACGGACTGGACGAAGGCGTCGGTCGAGGAATTGATCCGCGGGTTGAACCACCCGAACCTGATGGTGCGGTTGACGGCGACGCACCAACTCGTCGAACGAGGCGCACCCGTCGCCGCGGCGATCGAGGCCGCGAAGGGCCTGACGCCGACGCAAATCGCCCAGGCCCTCTGGGTGCTGGAGCGGCTCGGACAGCAGGATGGCAACTGGTTCTACGGTCTCGGCCCCGATCCGCGGATCGACGCCCACCGAATGCGCATCCTCGCCGAGCGTCCGCGCTGGACCGACGCCGACCGCGGCCTCGCCCAGCGCTGTCTGTCCCATTCGGATCGACTCGTCGTTCGCCTGGCCGTGCAAGCGCTCTTCCGCGACCTCGCTCCAAAGTGGCGGCACGAAATCCTCGAACTGCTCCGCGCGTCAACCACCGACCCGTTCCTGCACCACGCCGCACGGCTGGCGCTGCGGGAGCAACTGCGCGGTCGCAACGACTGGGACGACGACTCGAACGCCGTGCGCGACGAGGCCGACGTGGCGCTCGGCCTGCCGGAACCGGCGGCGGCCGCTTTCCTGCGCCGGCACCTCGAAGCGCTCGCCCGCGACCCGGCGGGGCGACTGCCGGAGTTTCTGCACCACATCGCCCGCTACGGCAAGCCGGACGACCTGGCCGACCTGCCGCCGCTACTCGACGCGACTGCGAAGGACGACCGCGCCCGCGCGAAGTTCGTCGCGGCGGCCTACCAGGGGGCACAGGAAGCCGGCCGGACGCCATGCGCCACGTTCGCCGCATGGGGCACCGGCGTCGCGCGCGCCCTGCTCAGCGGCAACAACGACTCCGCCCGCCACGGCGTCGAACTGGCCTCGCAGTTGCACAAGTCGGAGTTGGTCGCCGGTTTGACGGCAGTGGCCAACGACCGCGCGCGGCCCGACGCCTTGCGCGTCGGTGGGTACGCCGCGCTTCTCGCCACGGACGCCACATCGCTGCCGGCCGTGGCCTCGCACCTGACGGACCCGACCGAAACGGCCGCCGTCCGCGAGGGCGTGGCCAAGGCGCTCGTGGAGCAGAACAATGCCGCGAGCCGCGCGGCGCTGGCCGCGGCGCTGACCGCGGCCCCGGCCCGGCTGGCGTCGGCCATCGCGGCCGGGTTGGCCGCAACAGAGCCGGGGGCCAAACACCTGTGCGACACGGTTGCCGCCGGCAAAGCCTCGCCGCGGCTCTTGACCGAACGGGCCGTGCAGGTCAAGCTGGCTGCGCTGAAGAAGCCAGCGGTACTCGCTCGCGTCGCCGCGCTGACCGACGGATTGCCGCCGGCCGACGCGGTGACGGCCAACCTGCTACGCGAGCGGCTGGCGGCCTACGCACGGTCGCCGCGCGACTCGGCCGCCGGCGCGAAGGTGTACGCAAAGCACTGCGCCAACTGTCACCAGGTCGCCGGCCAAGGCGCGAAGGTCGGCCCGCAGCTCGACGGCATCGGTGTCCGCGGCCTGGAACGGCTCTTGGAAGATGTGCTGGACCCCAACCGCAACGTCGATCAGTCGTTCCGCACGACGGTCGTCGCCCTCAAGAGCGGTCGGACGGTCTCCGGACTACTCCTGCGCGAAGAAGGCCGGACGTTGGTGCTGGCCGACAACGAGGGCAAGGAGCAACGCTACTCGCTGGACGACCTCGACACGCGCGACGCGTCGCCAGCATCGCCGATGCCGCCGAACTGGGCCCAGGTGATCCCGGAGGGCGAGTTCCACGACCTGATGGCGTACCTGCTGTCGCTGAAGGTGAAATGACCCCGAGCGGCCGGCGTAAGCCGGCTGAGTCGTGCGCGCGCCGG
>CAZNSL010000342.1:4848-6457 GCA_964574975.1 uncultured Alcaligenaceae bacterium
AATGCCCCCGCCCGGCGGGGCGTCCGCCGCTTGCGGGGGGCGGGCCCGGGGGCCCCCCGGCGGCTTTCCGCCGGCCGCTCGGTGGAAGGACGTGACACTGTTGGCCCGCTATTTCAAGTACAAGTCCGTCGCCGACCTCGCGGCCGAGAACGCACGCCTCGGCCTCGACCTCCGCTTCACCGACGACTTCGCGCCGCTGTTCCGCCCCGTCCGCGTCGGGCCGCTGACGGCCGGCAATGCCCTGTGTGTCCAGCCGATGGAGGGCTGCGACTGCGACGCCGACGGCACGCCGGGCGAGCTGACCCTGCGCCGCTACCGTCGCTTCGGGGCCGGCGGCGCGAAGCTCATCTGGGGCGAGGCCGCCGCCGTCGTCGAGGAAGGCCGGGCCAATCCGCGGCAACTGTGGATCGCTGACCACACGCTGCCGGCGATTGCCGCAATTGTGTCCGAGTGCCGCGCCGCCCACCGCACGGCGTTCGGCGACGACTCGGACCTCGTCATCGGCCTGCAACTGACGCACTCCGGCCGCTACTCGTACCGCCGGTTGCCGATCGACGACGATTATCTCAGCCGGCTCGTCGATCGCTATGTCGCCGCGGCGAGACATGCGTTTGCGGCCGGCTTCCAGTTCGTCGATCTCAAGCAGTGCCACGGCTATTTGCTTAACGAACTGCTCGGCGCACGCAGCCGGCCTGGTCCCTACGGAGGTAGCCTGGAGAACCGCACCCGGCTGGCGCGCGACATCGTGACGGCCATCCGCGCGGCCGTGCCGGGCCTCGTCGTCGGCACGCGCCTGAGCGCCTTCGACGGCGTACCGTTCCGCGTCGGGCCGGCTGGCGTGGGCGTGCCGTGCGACCACCCGACGCCGCTCGTCGACGGCTGGGGCACGAACCTGGATGATCCGACGAAGCCGGACCTGTGCGAGCCGTTGGCGTTCGCCGGCACGCTGCGCGACCTCGGCGTGGCGATCCTGAATGTTTCGGCCGGCAACCCGTATGCGGCCCCGCACTACGTCCGGCCGTTCGAGTACCCGCCGCCGGACGGCTACGAGTCGCCGGAACATCCGCTCGTTGGCGTGGACCGTCTGTTCATGTTGGCGGATGCGTTCCAGGCCGCGGTTCCCGGCGTGCCGGTGGTCGGCAGCGGCTACAGCTACTTGCAAGAGTTCCTGATGCACGCCGCGGCGGCGAACGTGCGCGACGGCCGCTGTGCCTTTGCCGGCGTCGGCCGGGCGACGCTGGCCCAGCCGGACTTCGTGAAGCAGGTGATGGACCACGGCCGGCTGGACCGTCAGCGCGTCTGCCGCACGTTCAGCTACTGCACGGCCCTGATGCGCTCGAAGCACAACGACCTGGGCCAGTTCCCGACCGGCTGTCCGCCGTTCGACAAGGAGGGGTACGCCGCGATTTGGCAGGAGGCACGGCCGTTGAAGGTGCGGCGCACCCCGGGTTAAGGACGCGCCGCCCCTGGTGACTCCGCCGACCGATATTGAGCCCGACGCGCCAGCGAGGGAGAGAACCACCCCCCTCGCTGGCGCGTCGGGCTCAAACGCTCGCCTCGCGGCGTCACTACAGGCTGCGACGAAGCCTCGCTACTCCAGCGTCCCCTC
>CAZNSL010000343.1:0-6421 GCA_964574975.1 uncultured Alcaligenaceae bacterium
GGAAAGGCTCCACGCTATCATGGCTGTCTACGAGGGTCTTCGCCGGGCGCGTACGGTGGGTTCGCCCTGCTGGTGGCGGTGCCAGAGGAGTTGGCGAACGGCGACGGAGATGGCGCGAGGCATCGGCGGCCCTCCCGGCGACGAGCGACGGGGTCCGTCAGCCGTTGTAGCCGCCGAGGGGCGAAGCGGCATAACCTACCGTCGCATTTGGGCGGCACAACCTACCGTCGCGTGACACTTGACGGACACTACCGGACGTTATCGGTTACGCTGCTGTATCCGTTCACGGGTCGAAACCCCTGTTTTCTAGGCGTTTTTCAAGTGTGATGCCGCACTTGGGCACCAAAACCGCCGTTAGACATCGCGTCTGATACTGGAAATGCAGGGTTTACCCCCGTGAACGGATACACGCTGCTTTTACGGTGCCAAGCATATCCTTATACAGATGAATGCCCAATATAATGGAAAACTCAGATTGGCAATCAGGACGTAGATCCGTGTACGGCAATTAGTGCGTAAGCCAATCAAGTGAAAGCCGATAATCGTCGATAGGCAAATTCCTAGAAAGACCATGCCTATAATCGAAAAATACGTTTGTCGGTGATATAAATCGAGATTTGAATAAATCAGGTAATAGGCAATCCAGAGACACCATCCTGGCGTGGACAACCAGATGGTCGGCGCATTCAACTCCCTTGACATAATCGATTCGACCTGAGAATGAGAGCTCGCCCGCAAAGGCTGTCGGATCATGGAATGCCGAACGGAAACACCGGCCTAATCGGCCGTTCAGTATAACGACTGAGGACGACTGATCTTACGTAATCAAGAAATCTGAGCCAATTGTCCAATTCAATTATTTTACTTTTTCGAGCCGCAATTTCCGACCGAACATCTGCGATAGACTTATGGATGTCTGCCCAGACCGGCTCATTGGCAAGTATCTTATCCCTTTCTCGAATGAGTTCATCCCGCCGTTTTTTGTAGTTAGCCAACAAATCTTCGAGGGCCTTACGCGTTCCTGGAAAGCCATAGCCAGTGCAAAGCTCGTTTTCTGTGTACTTGATATGTGCGTTGAGCGTTTCTAATTCCTCCAGTATTTGAGCAAATTTCCTGTTTCTCGCCGCAATAGTATTGATGATGACTTGTCGAATCTCGAGCAACTCCTGGAGTCGTTCCTCAAGTCTGGCAAGTTCTTTGGCTTCTGCTTTTCGCGCAGCCGTAGCCTGTTTAATGAATCCGTCAACAAACGCCAATTCGTCATTCAATTCATCGAAAGGGTTCTTTCTGGGTTTCGTTCTATCGGGCTTCAGGCCGCTGGCATCAGTGAGCGACAAAGGACTGTTAGAGACATAATTGTACAAATTGGGGCTTCCCGCACCGAACCCGATCGGGTCTTCGCTGCGGAACCGTCCGACGTCGGCCCCGTAGTAGCGTGCCCGGTAGTAGTACTGCCCGGTGCCCGCGTCCCACTCCCGGCCGGTGTACCGGAACCGGTCGCCGGTCGCCTGGGTCGACCCCGGCAGGATCTCGCCGAACGCGCTGTAGCTGAGCTCGTCCAGCACCACGCCGTCTTGGTCGACGACCTGCCGCACGCTGCCCAGGTTGTCGCCCAGGTAAAAGTACACGTCGGTGTCCGCCTCCATCCGGGCGTAGCGCTCGTCCATCCCCAGCCCGTTCAGGTAGCGCACGGTCACGTCGCCGTTGCCGTCGAAGTCGGCCCAGGCGTTCGCCCCGTCGTAGACGGTCCACAATTGGACGGCCGCCCCGCCGCCGCTGCCGTCCCCGTCCTCGAGGACGCCGATCCGCCGGTCGAACACGTCATAGGTGTAGTCCGCCTCGTACACCACCGTCCCGCCCACGCCCGTCAGCTGCTTCACCTCGGTCAGCCGGTTGCGGTAGTCCCAGGTGTACTCCCAGCGCTCGCCCGACTTCCACTTCACCTCGGTGTTCCCCTCGTCGTCGTAAGTGTAGCTGTACACCCCGTCCGAGAGCAAGCGGTTCCCGTCGGCGCTGGTGACGTACCCGGCCATCGTGCGGTTGCCCACGCCGTCGTAGCTAAACGACTCCGAGTGGTTCGCGTACGTCGCGTTGCCGGCGTGGGCCACGCCCGTGACTTGGTCGGCGTCGTCGTAGGTGTAGGTCCGGACGCCGTCGAACCCGTCGTAGCGGGTCAACCGGTCGGCCGCGTCGTAGGTGTACGTGAGCAGTGACAGGGTCCCAGCCACCGTACTGGTGTGCAGGACCGATTCCAACCGGTCGGCGGCATCGTAGGTGAACGT
The DNA here is from genome assembly GCA_964574975.1 of uncultured Alcaligenaceae bacterium. GTDB lineage: Bacteria > Planctomycetota > Planctomycetia > Gemmatales > Gemmataceae > JAXMAS01. The sequence continues at coordinate 2,283 of CAZNSL010000343.1, forward strand.
CGTGTTGATCTTGTCGGTGCCGTTCTCGGACCGCGACACGTAGACAAGCCGGTCGGCGGCGTCGTGGGTGAGCGTCACCACCGCGGAACCGGTGCTCTCGGCGAACAGAGCGAGGCGGTCCATGCGGAACGCGTCGTCGTAGTGGTAGTCGAGGACGCCGGCCAGGTCTTGGTCGTCGGCCACCTGCCGCGTCAGGCCGTAGGGGTCGACGAGGTACGCCAGCGAGACCTGCGGCATCGACGGCGTGCCGAAGTTGTCGATCGACACCAGGTTGCCCGTCGTCGCGTGGTACTGGTAGTCGTAGACGGACGCGGCGTCGGACGCGGCGGTCAGCCGGTCCCCGGCGTCGTAGGCGTACGTGGCCGTGTAGATGGTGCTGCCGCCGCCGTTCTTCCACCTCTCGACCGTGACCTTGCCCAGGCCGTCGTGCGTGAACTCGCGCCGCCGCCCCTCGCGGTCGATGACGGCGTCGACGAAGTCGTCGGCGTTGGCGTACTCGTACGTCGTCACCTCGCCGTTCGGGTCGGTGGTCCGCAGCATGCGGCCCGCCGCGTCGTAGGTGTAGGTGGTCGTGCTGTTCCCGGCGTCGGTCACGCTCTGGAGTCGGCCCACCAGGTCGTACGCGAACGTCGTCGCGTCGCCGTTGCCGTCGGCCGAGGTCTTCAGGCGGTTCTGGGCGTCGTAAGTGAAGGCCTTCGCGTGGCCGAGCGCGTCGGTCTGGGCGGTCAGGTTGCCGGCGGCGTCGTAGTCGAGTTCGGTCGCGTGCCCCAGCGCGTCGGTCGTGCGCCTGGGGCGGTTGAGGCCGTCGAACTCGTGGGAGGTCGGGTGGCCGAGCGGGTCGATGACTTCACCCACGTTGCCGGCCGGGTCGTAGACGTACGTCGTCGGGCGGCCGAGGGGGTCGGTGACCACGATCGGCCGGCCCAGCGGGTCGAGCTCGAAATCCCAGCCGGCCGAGGAGGTGATGCTGACGTACGCGTTCTGGCTGAGGTTCACCTCGTTCAGGCAGCCGCACGGGCAGTAGTTGTAGTCGATCGTCAGGAGGCTGGGCGTCTTCACCAGGTCCGGCTGGTCGCGCGGGGTGTAGGTGTAGGTGGTCCGCAGGAGGTTGGGGTCGATCGTCTCCACGACCCGGCCGCCGAAGTCGCGGGCGTAGGTCGTGGTGTGGTTGTTGGCGTCGGTCATCGTCGACACGCGGTCGGCGGCGTCGTGGGTGTAGGTCGTGACCCGGTTGACCGACTCCGTGACCGTCTTTAGGTTGCCGGCGTCGTCGTAGTCGTAGGCGGTCGTTAGCCCGAGTGGCCGGGCGACGGACGCCAGTCGGCCGACCCCGTCGTAGGTCATCGTCGTGACCGCGCCGTCGGGGTCGGTTTGCGTCTCGAGCCGGCCGTCATCGTAATAGACGTACCCCCACGCGGGGTTGTTGGCCCCGTTGCCGTCGTCGTCGGGCAGCGTGACCGCGTCGAGCCGCACCTTGGCCGCGGAGAAGGTGTACGTCGTCGTGTGGTTGCGTGGGTCGGTGAGCGTCGTGACGTTGCTGGCGGTGTCGTAGCCGAAGCTGGTGACGCCGCCCTCGGCGTCGGTCACGGTCGTGACCCGGTCCCGGCCGTCGTAGGCGTAGCGCGTGTCGGCGGTGACGCCGTACCGCCGGGCGTACATGCCCGTTCCGCTCGCCCCGGCCGCGCCGAGCCACGTGACCACGAAGTCGCCGTCCGCGTCCGCCGCGACCGCCTCGTACCCCTGCGTGCCGGTGGTGTAGGCGTTGACCCGGAAGTCGCCGCCCAGGGCGGCGCCCGACGCGGTGAAGCGGCGGCCGAAGACCCCGCCGTCCGAGTCGCCGTCCCCGACCCCGGACCACGCGACCACGAAGTTGCCGGCCGCGTCCGCCGCGACCGCCTCGAGCGTCTGGTTGCCGGTGGTGTAGGCGTTGACCAGGAACTCGGACCCCTGGGGTGCGCCGGCCGCGTCGTACCGCTGCGCGAACACGCCGTTCGCGTCGCCGGTCCCGGCTCCGCACCACGCGACCACGAAGTTGCCGTCCGCGTCCATGGCCACCGTGGGCCGCGACTGGCCGCCCGTCGTGTGGCCGGCGTTGACCAGGAATTCCTCGTCGTCCAGTTCCACGCCGTCCTTGTCGTACTGCCGGGCGTACACCCCGTTGCCGTCGCCGTCCTGCCCGGCACTCTGCCAGACGACGACGAAGTCGCCGTCCGCGTCCACGGCCACGCGGGGGTAGTTCTGGTCGCCGGTCGTGTGGTCGTGCACCATGGTCGCGGGCGTCACGGCCGTGCCGTCGGCCTCGAACAGCCGGACGAGCACGGCGGACCCGCTGCCGTCCACGCCGGTGTCGGCCCACGCCACGGCGTAGCGGCCTGTCGCGTCCGCGGCGACGGCCACCTGGTCCATCGTCGACACCGTCGCCACCAGCGCCTCGTTGCCCTGGGCCGTCCCCGCCGCGTTGTACCGGCGCGCGTAGACGCCCAGCCCGCCCGGGCCGTACCCGGACCAGGCCACCACGAAGTCGCCCTCCGCGTCCATGGCGACCGCCGGCCGCACCTGGTCGCCGGTCGTGTGCGAGTTGACCCGGAACGCGGGGCCCAGGTCGACGCCGAAGCGGGTGTACCGCCGGGCGTAGACGCCGTAGCCGCTGCCGTCGGGGCCGGATTCCTGCCAGACCATCGTGTAGTCGCCGTCGGCGTCCATGGCGACCGAGTGGTGCTGCACCAGCGTCGTGGCGTAGCGGATCTCGTCGTAGCCGAACGGGGCCCGCGGGGTGACGACCCGGACCAGGTTGCCGCCGCCGTCGTAGGTCATCGTGGTCAGTTCGTCGAGGGCGTTCCGTACCGACGTGAGGTTGCCGCCGCCGTCGTAGGCGTAGGTGGTGCGGTGGTCGATCGGGTTGGTGTGGACCTCCAGGTCGCCGAACTCCTCGTCGTAGTCGAACAGCTCGCGGGCGTCGTCCGCCCAAGTGATCTGGATGACGTCGCCGTCGTCGCTGTAGTCGTAGTCGGTGCGGTTGCCGTTGGGGTCGCTGTCGAGCCAGGCCAGGCCGTCGGCGTCGCGGTAGGTCACGCCGACGCCCCCCTCGGGGTCGGTCAGCTGCGTGGCGCGGCCGTACCCGGCCCAGTCGAGCCGCCGCGCCCATGTGTTGTTGTTGCCGTCGATGAAGTCGGCGGTCGCCGCCGCCGTCAGCACGGCCTGGGTCGTGCCCCCGGTGGGGAAGCCGACCCGGTGCAGCGGGACGATGTCCTCGACGGCCCCGTCGGCCTGGGTGACGGATTCTGCACGGTGGTCGTCCGAATCGTAGGCGAACGTCGTCGAGTAGGCGATGGTCGCCGTCTGCATCCGCGGCTGGTCGATCCGCGTCAGCCGCGCGGCCGCGTCGTAGGCGTACGTCCAGGTGCCGCCCTCGGGGTCGACGACCTTCGTCAGCTTGTCCAGCGCCTCGTCCGCGACGGTGAACGTGGTCGTGCGGAGGGCCGGGTCGGTGATCGTCGTCAGCCGGCCGGAGGAGTAGGCGAAGGTGGTGACCAGGTCGTTCGGGTCGGTGATCGTGCTCAGCCGGCCGGAGGAGTAGGCGTAGGTGGTGGTGTTGCCGTTGCGGTCCACGACCGAGACCTGCTGGCCGGTGGAGTTGAAGTGCACCTCGGTCCCGTCGCGCAGGGTCCGCGTCCAGGCGCCGCCGGAGTACTCCAGGGCCGAGAAGTCGCCGGCCGGGCTGGCGTAGGTGCTCTCCCCGGTCCCGTCGAAGAACAGCGACCGCCCGCCGGCCGACACCAGCACGACGTCGGGGGCGACCGGGTCCTCGGTACCGGAGTCGACGATCGCGACGATGCGGTCGACGCCGTCGACCCACCAGCCGGCCCCGTAAGGGCTGGCCGCGTCGTTCACGACGGTGAAGTGGCTAACAGTGGCGGGGTAGGTGGTGGTGACCGGCGGGTCCGGTGCGTCGTAGTTAGCCTTGACTGTGACGGAGTAGCTGTAGCGGCCGGTCGCCAGGCCGGTGGCGTCGGCCTGCAGGGCGATCTGGATGAAGTCGCCCTTGTTGGTCTGGTCGGTGTCGTACGTGTACGTCGTCACGGGGGTGCCGTTGACCGTCAGGCGGGCGTCGACGGTCGCGGGCACGGCGGCGGCCGGGT